>NZ_PSRT01000062.1 GCF_004212635.1 Bradyrhizobium genosp. SA-3
CTTTGAGGGTGGAGAGATCAAGCAAAGCTCGGGCGAAACCCGCCGCGAGAACGGGAAGGCGTGTCTGCAACGCAGATGCGGATTGGAGAACGACGCCATTGCCCCTTGCTCCGTCATTGCGAGGAGCCCTTGCGACGAAGCAATCCAGAATCTTGCCGCGGAGGGATTCTGGATTGCTTCGCTGCGCTCGCAATGACGATCCGCCAGGAGCCGCTTGGGCCCCGGCTAAATATTCGGCAATCGTGCCCGCGGCGCCGATGGACTTGCCCGCTGCAATCCGGTTCAATGGGCCAATTGAGTTTCCAGGCGACAACGATGTCGAAATATCTGCTGGTCCTGCTGCTGATCGCCTCGCCGGCGGCGGCGCAAGTCAAGTTAGCGCCGAAGACCACGGCGGCGCATCCCGATCCCTGTGCCCCGATCGGTCGTACCGCCGATGGCAAGCTGGTCTACTCCATGAAATGCGAGACCCTGCCGGCGCCGCCCCCGCCGCCGCAGGCGGAACTGAAGGAGGTGCCTCCGACGGCGACCGCGGAGCCAGAGCCGGAGGTCCGGCGGAGCGGCATTTTCGGCTGGTCCTACGACCGCAGGTGAGGGCCGCGCCCCTTGCGCGAAGCCCGATGGAATGCTCTTTGCCGAGGAATCCACCGTGGGGCCCATCGCCCCCGACCCAGAGAGATGAGATGAGCAAACTCGTTATCCGCGCCGGCGATTTCACCTTCGACGCCCGCTTCGAGGAGCAGCTGGCACCCAAGACCGTCGCCGCGTTCCGCAAGGTGCTGCCGTTCGAAAGCCACATCATCCATGTGCGCTGGAGCGGCGAGGGGGTGTGGATGCCGCTCGGCGACCTCGATTTCGGCGTCGGCTACGAGAACCACACGAGCTATCCCGCGCCCGGCCAGATCATCCTCTATCCCGGCGGCATCAGCGAGACCGAGATCCTGCTCGCCTATGGCGGCGTGCACTTCGCGAGCAAGATGGGCCAACTCGCCGGCAACCATTTCATCACGCTGACCTCGGGCCTGGAGAATCTGGCGACGCTGGGCAAGAGCGTGCTGTGGAAGGGCGCCCTGCCGATCCGCTTCGAGGAAGTCTGAGTGACTGAGACCCGCTACCCGCGCGATCTCCGCGGCTACGGCCGCAACCCGCCGCATCCCGAGTGGCCCGACAATGCGCGGGTCGCGGTGCAGTTCGTCGTCAATTTCGAGGAAGGCGGCGAGAACAACATTTTGCACGGCGACCGCGCCTCGGAAGCCTTCCTGTCCGATGTGCTCGGCGCGCAGCCGTGGCCGGGCCAGCGCCACGCCAACATCGAATCGATGTTCGAATATGGCTCGCGCGCCGGATTCTGGCGGCTATGGCGCATGTTCACCGCGCGCAACTGGCCGACCACCGTGTTCGGTGTCGCGACCGCATTGAAGCGCAATCCGGAAATCGTAGCTGCGATGAAGGAGGCGGGCTGGGACATTGCCAGCCACAGCCTGAAGTGGATCGAGCACAAGGACATGACCGAGGCGCAGGAGCGCGCCGAGATCGCGGAAGCGATCCGCGTCCATACCGAGGCGACCGGATCGCGGCCGCTCGGCTGGTATACCGGGCGCTCCTCGATCAACACCAACCGTCTCCTGATGGAGGAAGGCGGCTTCCTCTATCTCTGCGATTCCTATGCCGACGATCTGCCCTATTGGGTGAAGGGCGCAGGCGGCAAGCAGCTCATCATTCCCTATACGTTAGACGCCAACGACATGCGCTTCATCAACCCGCAGGGGTTTGCCGAAGGCGAGCAGTTCTTCACCTATCTGAAGGATGCCTTCGACGTGCTCTATGCGGAAGGGCAGACCGCGCCGAAGATGATGTCGGTCGGCCTGCACTGCCGCCTCGCTGGCCGGCCCGGCCGCGCTGCAGGGCTGATGCGCTTCCTGGATTACATCGGCAAGCACGAGCGCGTCTGGGTGCCGACGCGATTGCAGATCGCGCAGCACTGGCACGACAAGCACGCGCACCTTGCGGCCAATGCATTCGAGATCGGGTGAGAGGGCGATGTCGCAGATCTCGCTGGCCGATCTCAACGCTGCAAGCAAAACCGACTTCGTCGCGGCGCTCGCCAACATTGTCGAATATTCGCCGTGGATCGCCGAGCAGCTCGCCGGAAAGCGACCGTTCGCCGGCATCAACCAGTTGCACGCCGCGCTGATGGCGGCGATCCAAAGTGCCGAACCGGACGTGCAGTTGGCGTTGATCCGGGCGCATCCCGATCTCGCCAACAAGACCCAGCGCGCGGCAGGGCTGACGGCAGAATCGACCGACGAGCAGAACAGCGCCGGTCTCGGCCGGCTGTCGGACGCCGAATACGCCGCGTTCGAGCGCGTCAACACCGCCTATCGCGACAAGTTCGGCTTCCCCTATATCGTTTGCGTGCGCCGTCACACCAGGGATTCCATCCTGCGTGACTTCGAGACGCGGCTGCTCAACATCGTCAAGACCGAGACAAGGCGCGCGATCGAGGAGATCGGCCGCATCTCCGCGCTGCGGCTGGATCAGCTTGTCGTTGCCGACGACAACCTGAAGGTGCACGGGCGGCTGTCGACGCATGTGCTCGACAATCACACGGGCAAGCCTGCGCAGGGCATCCCGGTTGAGCTGGTCGAGCTCGCGCGCCTCGGCGAGAGCCGCGTCATTGCGCGCACTGTCACCAACGCGGACGGCCGCACCGATCAGCCGCTGATCGGCGGTCGCCCCTTGCCGATCGGCCGCTACGAGCTCAGGTTCAGCGTTGCCAGATATTACGCCGAGCGTAACGTGCCGTTATCCGACCCGCCGTTCCTCGACGAGATCCCGCTGCGTTTCGCCGTCAGCGAGCCGGAGGGCCACTATCACGTGCCGCTCCTGGTCACGCCGTGGAGCTATTCGACCTATCGCGGCAGTTAGAGCATGCAGGTTCGGCGGGCTGTCGTTCACCTCTCCCCGAAGGGGAGAGGTCGGATTGCTGTGGCGCGCAATTGCGCGCCTGAGCAATCCGGGTGAGGGGCTGCGGCGCTCAGTGAGACCTGAACCCCTCACCCGGACCGCATCTTCGATGCGCTCCGACCTCTCCCTACGGGAGAGGTGAACCGAACCATCCCGCTCTAGCCACCGAACTTCTCGTGCAGCGCCGGAAACAGCCGGTCCGGCTTGAAGGGCGGTGCGGTGAAGCGGATGCCGGTGGCATCGGCAATGGCGTTGCCGAGCGCGGCCGCGACCGGGTTGTACGGACTCTCGCTCATCGACTTCGCGCCCAGGGGTCCGATCGTGTCGGACGTCTCGGCGAAGAACACCTCGGTGCGGGGCACGTCGGCGAAGGAGGGCAGGTGGTAGTCGCGGAACTTCGGGTTGGTGACGCGGCCGTCTGCGTCGATCACCATCTCCTCGTAGAGCGCGGCGCCGAGGGCCTGCGCGACGCCGCCTTCGACCTGTCCGCGGCATTGCATGGGATTGGCGACGACGCCGGCGTCCGCCGCCTGCACGCTCCTGAGAATCCTGAGTTCGCCGGTGCCCTTGTTCACGGCGACGCGAAGGCCCTGCACGTTGAAGCCGACCGAGCGCGGCGTGCCGGTGGAATTGCCGGTGCCTGCGAATGGCTGTCCGCGGTCGCGAGCGAGCTTTGCCAGCTCTACAAAGGACATGCGCCGCACGCCGCTGACGACGGCGTCAGCTTCGAGCGTGCAGCTTGCGGCATCGGACAGCCACCCGTCCGCAGCCGCCGCCTTCAGCTCGGTCGCAAGCTGGAGGGCCGCCGCATGCGTTGCCTTGCCGGCGACGAACATGCCCGCGCTGCCATAGGCGCCGGTATCGTGGCCGCCATGGGCGGTGTCGGACTGGCGCAGGTGGATCCTGTCGACGGTGGTCGCCAGCGTCGTCGCCGCGATCTGCCGGTGCACGGTGCTGGTGCCGTTGCCGAACTCGGCGGTGCCGACGGTGAGATCGAAACCGCCGTCCTCACGCAGCGCGATCATGGCGTCGGCGAGGTGGCCCGCCGGCGGCGCCGTGTCGATCATGGTCAGCGCGATGCCGTCGCCGATCAGCCACTCAGGTGGCAGCTCGGGCTGCGGCCCATCGGCCTGCATCGCGCGCTCGACGAGGTCGAGGCACTGGTCGAGCCCGTAGGAGCCATAGTCGACGTCGTGAAATTCGGACGGTGGCGGCGACAGCATGTGATCGCCTGGCCTGACGATGTTGCGCCGGCGCATCTCGTAGGGGCTGATGCCGAGCTGCTTGGCCAGCTCGTCGATCGCGGCCTCCACCGCGATCAGCGCCTGCGGCAGGCCATAGCCGCGAAATGCCCCTGCGGGCACCGTGTTGGTGTAGACGGCGGCGCCGTCGACCCGCTTGTTCGGGCAATTATAGACGCTGATGGACTCAGCCAGCGCGTGGAACATCACCGGCCCGGCGTGATTGCCGTAAGCGCCGGTGTTGGAGAGCACGTCGAGCTGGAGCGCGGTGAGCTTGCCGTCGGCATCGGCGCCGGCCTTGATGTGGACCCGCATCGGGTGGCGCGTCGAGGTCGCGATGAACTGCTCCTCGCGGGTCAGCTCCAGCTTCACCGGCCGCCCGGTCTTGAGCGCGGCAAGCGCCAGAATGTCCTCGACGAACATCTCCTGCTTGCCACCAAAGCCGCCGCCGACGCGCTCGCAGAACACGCGGACCTTGTCCATGGGAAGCTTGAAGATATCGGACAGCGCACGCCGGGTCAGGAAGGGGACCTGCGTCGAGGTGCGGACATTGAGCACGCCGGCGTCATCGAGCCAAGCGAGGCCGCCATGGGTCTCCAGGGCGGCATGCTGTACACGGTGACTGTGGAAGATGCCCTCGTAGGTGACGGCGGAGGTGGCGAGCGCAGCCGCGACGTCGCCGAACTCGCCATGCGTCTCCGCGACGAGGTTGCGCTGAGCATCAGTGACGCGGTTCGCGATGGTGCGATCAGGATGGATGACGGCGCGCCCGGCACCATCGCCTGCTCCGGATCGATCAGCGCAGGCAGAATCTCGTAGTCGACCCTGAGCCGCCGGCACGCCTCCTCGGCGGCAGCCTCGCTCTCGGCGATGACGGCGGCAACCTTCTGGCCGATGAAGCGGACAACGTCGTCGAGGATGCGGGTGTCCTCGGGATCCATCCACTCCTTCTCATGCCGCGCGGTCGACATCAGGACCGGCGGCGCATCCTCATGCGTCAGCACGGCGTGGACGCCGGGGACGCAAAGGGCTTCCGACGTGTCGATCGCCACGATCCTGGCGTGCGCGTGCGGCGAACGGAGCAGCTTGATGTGCAGCAGTCCGTCGATGGCGGTATCGAAGGTGTAGCGTGCCCTGCCGCGCACGATGTCGGGACCCGCGGGGGCGGGCAGGCTACGGCCGAATGCGGCGCCAGCCTCGACGCTCGCCTCGACATTGGTGTTGCCCAGGATCGCGTCCTCGATCGAACGATAACCGGTGCAGCGGCAGATATTGCCCTTCAGCGCCGTGCCGAGATCGGTGCGCTGCGCCTGGTTCAGCGAGGCGCAGGTCAGGATCATGCCGGCGGTGCAGAAGCCACATTGAAAGCCTTGCGCATCGAGGAACGCCTGTTGCATCGGATGGGCGCCGTGGTCGCCGCCAAGACCTTCGATCGTGGTGATGCTGCGTCCCTCGGCACGGAACGCCGGGATCAGGCAGCTATGGACCGGCTCGCCATCCAGCAGCACGGTGCAGGCCCCGCAATCGCCGGCATCGCACCCCTTCTTCACCCCGAAATGGCCGAGCTCGCGCAGGAACGTGCGCAGGCACTGGCCGGCGCGCGGCTCTTGCGAAAAGGCCTTGCCGTTGATCTCGAAGCTCATGACGGCGCTCCGCCCAGGAGCTCGCCGCGAACCTCCTCGGCGAGCCGCAGCGTCATGTGCTTGCGCCAGAGTGGCTTGCCATGGATGTCGGTGTGGTACAGATCATCCGTGATCTGCTGCACGATCACATCGCGAAGCGCACTCGCGTCCGGGGCCTTGCGAAACGTTAGCTGGATCGGCCGCACCGTCGATGCGGTAACCGTTAATGTCAGCGTGCCATCCGGATCGAGGCTGCCGATCAGAAGCGCCGCCGAGCGGCCGAAAGGCGCCAGCGAGATCTGGCGAAAGGCGGTACGCCGCCTCAATGCGGCAATCGGGAGATCGATCTGCCGGATCAGGTCGCCTGCCGTCAGGCGGTTGCGCTGGTTGCCGGTGACGAAGTCGGCGACGGAAATCCTCTGTTCACCGCCGCCGGCCTTCCAGATGATGCAGACGCCGTCGAGCGCTGATGTGAGCGAGATCATCGGTCCCGCCGGCAGCGACATGCAGAGATTGCCGCCGACCGTTGCCGCCTTCCAGATCTTGAACGAAGCAAGGAAGGCCCGACAGCACTGGCCGATCAGCGGCGCCGCGAGCCAGTCGGACGGGCAGGCAAGACCATCGAGCTCTGCGATGGTGCAAGTGGCTGCGATGCTGAGATGGCTCTCGGTGATCGTCAGCGCCGGCCATTTCAGGTCGGTGAGATCGATCAGCCGTCTCAGGTGCGTTTGCGGTTCCGAGAACAGCCAGGTGCCGCCCGCGAGCCAAGCATCACCTGTCGTCCAGGCGGGCAGTTGCGCGCGCGTTTGCGGATGGGCAACTGCTGTGATGGTATTCAAATCCATGACTGCGCCAACCCTTCCGCCGGGTGAATCGGACAAGAGAAAGTCTTGCAAGACCGGAGCCAAGTCGCAACAACAAGTCGCAGCCAAGAACGCGATCGGGCTGGCCTCCGCCTTGCCGGCCTGCCGTCAGCAGATGTGAGGAGAAGCGGGATCATGACCGACGCAAGTCCGATCTGGATCAGGGATCCCCTGGCCATCCTCGCCGACGGGGCCGAGCGCGGGGTCGTGGTGAAGGATGGCCGGATCGTCGAGCTGGTGCCGGCCGGCGGCGCGCCTGCGACGGCAGATGTCGTGGTGTTCGACGCGGGCGACCACGTCGTGCTGCCTGGCCTGATCAACACGCATCACCATTTTTATCAAACGCTGACGCGGGCCCTGCCGGCGGCGATGGATCGCGAGCTGTTTCCCTGGCTCCAGGCGCTCTATCCGGTCTGGGCGAAGCTGACGCCTGAGGCGCTGGAGCTCGGTGTCGCCGTGGCGATGTCCGAGCTCTTGCTCTCCGGCTGCACCACCACGACGGACCATCACTATGTGTTCCCGGCAGGACTCGAAGACGCCATCGATATTGAGGTCGGGGTCGCAAAGAGGCTCGGCGTGCGCGTGCTGCTGACGCGCGGCTCGATGAACCTGTCGCAACGCGACGGCGGCCTGCCGCCTGATAGCGTCGTGCAGGACGAGGACACCATCCTCGCCGACAGCGCGCGCGCGGTCGCCAAGCATCACCAGCGCGGCGCGGATGCGATGGTGCAGATCGCGCTCGCGCCGTGCTCGCCCTTCTCCGTGACGACCTCGCTGATGCGCGCCACCGCCGAGCTCGCTGACAAGCTCGACGTGCGCCTGCACACCCATCTCGCCGAGACCGAGGATGAGAACAAATTCTGCCAGGAGATATATGGCTGCCGCCCGCTCGACTATCTCGAACAATGCGGCTGGCTCAATGCGCGGACCTGGCTCGCTCACGGAATCTTCTTCAATGCCGATGAGATCAAGCGGCTCGGCAAGGCCAGGACGACCATCAGCCATTGTGCGTGCAGCAACCAGCTGCTGGCGTCCGGCTGCTGTCCCGTCTGCGAGATGGAGGAGGCCGGCGTCGGTATCGGCATTGGGGTCGACGGCTCGGCCTCCAACGACGGCTCGAACCTGATGCAGGAAGTGCGTGCCGCCTTCCTGCTGCAACGAGCCCGCTACGGCGTGACGAAGGTCGGCCACAAGGACGCTCTGCGCTGGGCCACCAGAGGCTCGGCGGCGTGCGTCGGCCGGCCCGAGCTCGGCGAGATCGCCGTCGGCAAGGCCGCCGATCTCGCGTTGTTCAAGCTGGACGAGCTGCGCTTCTCCGGCCATGGCGATCCCCTGGCCGCATTGGTGCTATGCGGGGCGCATCGGGCCGACCGGGTCATGGTGGCGGGAAAATGGGCCGTGGTCGACGGTGCGATCCCGGGCCTCGATGTGGCGGACCTCATCCGCAGCCACAGTTCGGCGGCGCGGAGCATGCAGCTGGGATAAAAGAGGGGGCAGCCACAAGTGCCGGGTGCTTCTGGCCACCCCCTCCGAACCTCCTCCGGGAGGAGCAGGTGATCTGGTCAAAGCAAGAAGCGTGCTACTTGCCCGGAAGCTTGTCGTCGATGCCCTTGACGTAGAAATTCATGCCGAGAATCTGGCCGTCATCGAGGTGATCGCCGCCCTTGCACTGAACCTCCTTGCCGTCCTGCCCAACGATCGGGCATTTGAACGGATGCAGCTTGCCCGCTGTGATCGCGGCCTGGGCATCCTCGGCCATTTTCTTCACGTCGTCAGGCATGTTGGTATAGGGCGCCATCGCAAACATGTGGCTATCGAGGCCGCCCCAGGTGTCCTCGGACTTCCAGGTGCCGGCGAGCTCGGCCTTGACGCGCTCGATGTAGTACGGGCCCCAGGTGTCAAGGATCGAGGTCAGCTGGGTCTTGGGTCCGAACTTGATCATCTCGGAGTCCTGGCCGAAGGCGAGCTTGCCACGTTCGCTCGCGATCTGCATCGCGGCCGGCGAATCCGTGTGCTGCATGATCACGTCGGCGCCCTGGTCGATCAGCGCCTTGGCGGCGTCGGCCTCCTTGCCCGGATCGAACCAGGTGTTGGCCCAGATGATCTTGACCTTGATGTTCGGGTTGATGGTCTGCGCAGCCAGCATCGTCGCGTTGATGCCGGAGACGACCTCGGGAATTGGGAACGAGCCGATATAGCCGAGCACGCCGGACTTCGACATCTTGGCCGCGATCAGGCCTTGAATGTAGCGGCCCTGATACCATTTGGCCGAATAGGTCGACATGTTCGGATTGCGCTTGTAGCCAGTGGCGTGTTCGAAATGCACGTTCGGGTACTTCTTGGCGACCTTCAGCGTCGGATCCATGTAGCCGAAGGAGGTCGTGAAGATCAGCTTGTTGCCGGCGCGGACGAGCTGCTCGATGGAGCGTTCGGCGTCGGGGCCTTCGGGCACGTTCTCGAGATAGGTGGTTTCGATCTTATCGCCCAATTCTTTCACCAACGCCTGCCGCGCGAGATCGTGCTGATAGGTCCAACCGAGATCTCCGATCGGACCCAGATAGATGAAGCCGACCTTCAGCTTGTCGGCGGCGGAGGCTGCACCGACGCTCCCGGCAAGCAAAAGCCCGGCAGCCAGCGCAAGAAGTGATTTCCTCATCATCAATCTCCAAACATCAGGGGAAAGCCACGATCCGCAACGCGCGCGCCCCATCGCGCACGCCGCGGAAATGAAAACTCAGCGGTCGGGCACGAACACGGTGCCGAGCGCGGCCGGCGCGGTCGAGCCGCCGGTGCGCGCCCGGGACAGCAGGACCAGGACGACAACAGTCGCGAGGTACGGCAGCGCCGACATGAACTGCGAGGGAATGCCGACGCCCCAGCCCTGCGCATGCAATTGCAGGATCGTCACCGCGCCGAACAGGTAAGCGCCGACGACGAGCCGGCCCGGCCGCCAGGACGAAAACACCACCAGCGCCAGCGCGATCCAGCCGCGGCCAGCGGTCATGCCGGGAATGAAGAACGGCGTATAGGCGAGCGGCAGATAAGCGCCCGCAAGACCTGCGCAGGCGCCGCCGAACATCACGGCGAAGGTGCGGATGCGCAGCACGGGATAGCCGAGCGCATGCGCGGAGACATGATTGTCGCCGCACGCGCGCAGGATCAATCCCGCGCGCGAGCGGTACAGGAACCACCAGACGCCAACGATGAGCGCGACCGAAAAATAGACGAAGGCGTCCTCGCCGAACAGCACCCGGCCGATCAGGGGGACATCCGTGAGGCCGGGAATGGTGAGGTGCACTGCCGGCGTGATACGCTCGCCGACGAAGCCGGCACCGATCAGCCCGGAGAGCCCAATGCCGAGGATGGTCAGCGCGAGACCCGTTGCGACTTGGTGGACGGCGAGCCCGAGCGTCATCAGCGCGAAGACCAGTGACATCAGCGTGCCCGCGACGATGCCGAACAGCGCTCCAATGAAGACCGAGCCGGTCAGCCAGGCGCCGGCAAAGCCGCAGGCCGCGCCGACGATCATCATGCCTTCGACGCCGAGATTGAGCACGCCGGAACGCTCGGTCACGAGCTCGCCGGTCGCCGCAATCAGCAGCGGCGTCGATGCGGCGAGCACCGCGAGGATGATGGCCTCAACCAGCTCCACGGGTCACCTGTCGGTTCGGGAAGGTCAGCTTGAAGCGGTACAGGATGAGGGAATCGCAGGCGAGCACGTAGAACAACAAAATGCCCTGGAAGACCTTGGTGACGTCCAATGGGATCTTCATTGCGATCTGTGCCTGCTCGCCGCCGATAAAGGTCAATGCGAGAAAAAGGCCTGCAATTAATATTCCAAGCGGGTTCAGCCGGCCGAGAAAGGCGACGATGATCGCAGTGAAACCGTAGCCGGGCGAGATGCCGGGCTGGAGGTGCCCGACTGGCCCTGCGACCTCGATGATGCCGGCTAGGCCTGCCAGCGCGCCGGAGACGGCGAAGGTGAGGATGATGAGCTGGTCGGCATTGAAGCCGCCGAACCGCGCGGCGCGAGGCGCGGCTCCAACCACGCGGATCTCAAAGCCCTTGATGGTGCGTGCGAGCAGGATCGCTGCCGCTGCAACGACGAGCAGGGAGATGACCGAGCCGAGATGCAGCCGGCCGCCCTCGATCAGCAGCGGCACCGTTGCCACCGGATCGAACTCCGCCGTGGTCGGGAAGTTGAAGCCGTGCGGATCGCGCCACGGGCCGCGCACGAGATAGTCGAGGAAGAGGTCGGCGACGTAGACCAGCATCAGGCTGGTCAGGATCTCGCTGGCGCCGAACTTCACCTTGCAGATCGCCGGGATCAGCGCATAGAGCGCACCTGCGGCCGCGGCGAGCACGAGCATGGCCGGCAGCACCCAGCCGCCGGCATCGGTGCCCTGCGTCTTCACCGCGATCCAGCTTCCGGCGACGGCGCCGATCAGGAATTGTCCCTCCGCGCCGATGTTCCAGGCATTGGCGAGATAGCAGAGCGAGAGCCCAATCGCGATCATCACCAGCGGCGTCGCCTTCACCGCGATCTCCTGGAGCGAATAGCCGTCGGTGAGGGGCGCGATGAAATAGGCATGCAAAGCGAGCAGGGGATTCTTGCCGAGAATCGCGAACAGGATGACCATGGTCACGATGGTGAGGCCGATCGCGATCAGCGGCGAGATCAGCGCGATCGTGTTGGAGCGTTCGGCGCGCTTCTCAAGCACCAACTGCATGCGTGACCTCCTTCGGCTCCAGGCTGCTGCCGCCCATGAGAAGGCCTAGCTTCTCGCGCGTGGCTTCGCTCGCGGCGAGCGGAGCCGACAGCCGGCCGTGAAACATCACGGCGATGCGGTCGGCGATCTCCGTGAGCTCGTCGAGATCCTGGCTGGTCACGAGCACGGCGGCGCCAGCGGTTGCGAGATCAAGCAGCGCCTGGCGGATCACCGCGGCCGCGCCGGCGTCGACCCCCCAGGTCGGCTGGCTCACCACCAGCACCGCAGGATTGCGCAGGATCTCGCGTCCGACGATGAATTTCTGCAGATTGCCGCCGGAGAGGGATGCTGCTTCCGGATCGCGCTTGGCCTTGCGGACGTCAAATGTTTCGGTCGCGCGGTCGACCGTCTTCAGCGTTGCCGCGGTGTCGATGAAGCCGTGACGGACCATGCCGCTGGCGGCATGCCCAGTGAGCAGCGCGTTCTCCGACAGCTTCATGCGCGGCGCGGTGCCGTGGCCAAGCCGCTCCTCGGGCACGAAGGCGGCGCCGAGCTTGCGCCGCTGCGTGATCGAGAGGTGGCCGGCGGCGATGCCCTCGATCACGACGGTGCCGGGGTCCTTCGACAGGCGCTCGCCGGAGAGTGCGGCGAACAGCTCGTCCTGGCCGTTGCCGGCGACGCCGGCGATGCCCAAGATCTCGCCGCCCTTCAGCTCGAACGAAATATGCTGGAGACGTACGCCATGCGCTTCGCTTGGAGCGAGCGAGAGATCGTTGACGACAAGACGCGGCACGGTGGTCTTGCGGCCGGATACGGCCTTCACTTCCTTGATCTCAGCCCCGACCATCATCCGCGCTAGCGAGGCGGCGGTCTCGCGCCGGGGATTGCAGGTCTCGACCTTCCTGCCGCCGCGCAGGATCGTTGCGGTGTCGCAGAGCCGCTTCACTTCCTCGAGCTTGTGGCTGATGTAGAGGATGGCACGGCCTTCGGCCTTGAGCCGCTCCAGCACGATGAAGAGCTGGTCGGCTTCCTGAGGCGTCAGCACTGCGGTGGGTTCGTCCAGGATCAGGAATTTCGGATTCTGCATCAGCGCGCGGACGATCTCGATGCGTTGGCGCTCGCCGACCGACAATTGCCAGACCTCGCGCCGGGGATCGAGCGGCAGTCCGTAGGTCTTCGAGACCCGCTCCAGCCGCGCCGACATGTCCCTGAAGGATTCCTTCCCGTCGAGGCCGAGCGCGACGTTCTCGGCGACGGTGAGATTGTCGAACAGCGAGAAATGCTGGAACACCATGCCGATGCCGCGGCGGCGCGCGTCCGAGGGACCGGACAGCACTAGTCGTTCGCCCTGCCAGCGAATCTCGCCGGCGCTAGGCTGGATCAATCCGTAGATCGCCTTGACCAGCGTCGACTTGCCGGCGCCGTTCTCGCCCAGCAACGCGTGGATTTCCTTCGGCCGGATCTCGATGTCGATGGCATCGTTGGCGAGGAAATCGCCATAGCGCTTGGTGAGCCCGATCGCCTGAAGCAGGGGGGGCTCGCCGGAATGCAGGCCGTTAGGCGTCTGATCGAACATTCGCTGATGCGCTGGCATGGATGAAGTGCCTCAATTGTGGGCTAGTTTGAGCCGTCGCGTAAGATGCGAAAAAGCGTCATCCCTTGCTCAACGCTGCGGCAGGTGCGGCGGTGCCGGTTGAGTCGTTCCTCGCTTTCGAGCGCAAACATGGACAGCGGAAGCAATCGCGGCTTCGAGCCGCGCCTGTTGCAAATTTGTGACGGTTCAAACCAAATCGGAACCCGCTGCGCAGGCTTGACGCCATGTTGAGCAATCATGCGCCGGTCCGTCCTTCGCTTGCAGCGCAGCGGTCGCGACGGCCGCTCCAACTCGGCGTCGCATCGGGGCGCGATCAGAAAATCCGAATAAAAACAATCGGGAATGTTCGGCAATAGCGATCCCTTGCCTCTCGTGCTCACTGCGTGCGGGCACTCTGCAATCTCCTCCATGACTCGTCGCGTGCTGCCGAAACAAGCGGCACGCCGTGTGAAAAGTTGAGGCTTCTCACTCCGGGAGATCGGCGCAAGTGTCGCACCCAGGGGACGTTCATTTTTACGTGTCCAAACTTGGGGGTATTCAGGATGTCGTTTCGTTACACGGCAATGGCAGCAGCGGCGCTGTCACTTGCTACGCTGGCCACCGGTGGCCTGGCTCAAGCGGCGGATCTGCCGGTCAAGGCGGTCAAGAAGGCGCCGGACCTTCCGTTCTTCCTGGTCATCGATAACCGCGTCACGTTCTCGTACATCTTCAACGCTTCGCAGCCGGGCGCGTGGTCATTCCGGCCGGATGGATCGATCAACAGCAAGACCACCAAGCAGGTCTATTCGTTCACCCATTTCGACCTCTGGGCATACGGCACGAACTTCTTCACGATCTCCATGTTCAAGTCGGATCACAATGACCCGGCGGGGCCCTGCACCAATACGGGCACGATCTTCGGCGCGCCGGCATCCTGCGCCGGGGCGACCGAAATCTATGGCCTGTTCCGCTCGACCTTCGGCTGGAACGAGCTCTTCAACACCAAGGCTTTCACCGCGGGACCGCTGCACAACATCTCGTTTGAAGTCGGCATGGATGCCAATACCGAGAACAGGTATTTCGGCGCTGCCAAGCGCGACGTCGTCGGCGGCCTACAGTTTGCGTTCGACCTGCCCTACAAGGGCTACATCAACGTCGCGCCGCTGGTCTATTGGGAGTTCGCCAACCACAATTCCTTCAGCCAGTGCGGCCTGTTCGGTCCGGGCATTCCCGGCGTCACGTGTCTCGCGGACGGCAACACGTCGTTCAAGCCAACCTGGGCTGTCGAAGTCAATTACTACATGGACCTCGGCTTCCTGCCGCCGAACATGCAGTACTTCTCGATCAGCGGCCGTGCCGGCTGGTACGGCAAGAAGGGCACCGACACCGAGCCGCTTCCCTACAGTCCGGCGAATGGCGTCTACAACACGGCGGTCGAGTTGAATTCGGAGCCCATCCGCCTGACCTTCGATGCCTCGAAGGCGGCCTGGGGTGACAAGTACTCCCACTTCGTGGACGTCTGGGTGGCCTACCGCTACTGGCAGAACAAGTTCGGCCTCGATCACAACCTTGCCGTCGGCTGTACCACAGCCGTCGGTGGCCGGACGGTGAGCACCGGCTCCTGCACCGAGTCCTCGCTCTACTCCGGTATCACCGTGAAGTTCTAACGCTCTGTAGTCGTAGGGTGGGCAAGGCGAAGCGTGCCCACCACTTCTGCTTCTGTAGCACTCCGATGGTGGGCACGGCGCATGCGCGCCTTTGCCCACCCTACGGTACTGCAGGTGACGGTGGCGCCGCGTCAAACCTCCGCGGCGTCATCTCCTCTTGGATGTGCTGCTATTTCGTCCACACGCCCTCGTGCAACGCCTCGGCCTCATCCTCCAGCAACGGCCCGACCACCTCGGTCGGCCGCTGCCCGCTGGCAAAGACCTCGCGGCAGGGCAGGTCGAGCGTCGGATTCTCCGGATGGTTGCCGGTGACGCCGCGCAGGCGGTGCTCGCTGAGACCGTAGACCACGCGGCCGATGCCGGCCCAGTAGATCGCGCCGGCGCACATCGCGCAGGGCTCGGCGGAGGAATAGAGCGTCGCCTTCGCCAGCACCTCGCGGCTGATCGTCCGGCAGGCCTGCGTGGCCGCGAGGCGCTCGGCATGCGCGGTGCCGTCGTGATCCGGCATGTAGCCGTTCTCGGTCTCGATCAGCACGTTGCCATCCGCATCGACGACGATGCAGCCGAAGGGATGATTGCCATAGGTGAGGGAGCGGCGGGCGATCGCGAAGGACAGACGGAGGAAGTGCTCGTCACGCTCGGATGCGCCGCTCATCGCTGCTCCCTGGTCAGTGCCCCGCCATGTGCCGGCCAACCACGGTGAGGTCGGCCTCGCTGGTCCGTGCTTCATACACGAATTCGCCGTGGAACATCACCACCAGCCGATCGGACAATTCGAGCAATTCGTCGAGATCCTCACTGACGAGCAACACGGCGGCACCGCGGTTGCGGGCGGCCATGATCTCGGCGTGGATCTGCGCCACCGCTGCGAAGTCGAGGCCGAAACAGGGATTGGCCGCGATCAACACCTCGACGTCGCTGCCAAGCTCGCGGGCGAGCACGGCGCGTTGCACGTTGCCGCCGGACAGCGCCGAGATCGGCGTATCCGGCGTGCGGGTCTTGATCTTATACTGCGCGATCTTCGTCCTGGCGTCGTCTCGAAAGGCGCCGCGATTGAGCCACCAGCCGCCACGGGCGAAGGGCGCACGGTCGAATTCGCGGAAGGCGATGTTGTCGGCGACGCTCATGCCGCCGACGCAGGCGTTCTTCAACGGCTCCTCGGGCAGGAGAGACATCTTGTGCCGCCGCATCTCGTCACGGCTGGCGCGGTAGGGATCGCCGGCAACGCGGATCTCGCCGCTTTCGGCCTCACGCTGGCCGGCCAGCACCTCGACCAGCTGGCGCTGGCCGTTGCCGGAGACGCCGGCGATGCCGACGATCTCGCCGGCACGCACGGTGAGCGAAACGTCATGCACGGCGACTGCGCCGGCATCGTCGAGCGCGCGGAGCTTTTGCAGCTCGAGCCTTGCTTGGCCAGCCTTCCCGGTGCGCGGCGGCTGCACCGTCAATTGCTCGGCGCCGATCATGGTCCGGGCCATCGCGTCCGGCGTGAGCTCGGCCACCTTGCCATGACCCGCCAGCTTGCCGCGGCGCAGGATGGTGACGTCATCGGCGAAGGCCATGACCTCGCGGAACTTGTGTGTGATCATCAGGATCGTCAGCTCACCCCTGACGACCATGTCGCGGAGCATGCCGAGCACCTCGTCGGCTTCCGCCGGGGTCAGCACCGAGGTCGGCTCGTCCAGGATCAGGAAGCGGCGCTTCAGGTAGAGCTGCTTGAGGATCTCGCACTTCTGCCGTTCGCCGGCAGAGATGTCCGAGACTTTCGCGCCGAGCGGCACCTTGAAGGGCATGCGGCTCAAGAACGCCTCGAGCTCCTTCATCTCCTTCGGCCAGTTCACCACGGCCGGCACGTCGTCGCGGGCCAGCACGAGGTTTTCGGCGACCGTCATCGCCGGCACCAGCGTAAAGTGCTGATAGACCATGCCGAGCCCGAGTGCGTGGGCGTCCTTCGGATTGCCGATCGCCTGCTCGCGCCCGCCGACGAGGATGTCGCCTTCGGTCGCGTGGTAATAGCCCATGATGCATTTGACGAGGGTCGATTTGCCGGCGCCGTTCTCGCCGAGCAGCGCGTGGAACGAGCCCGGCCGCACCTTCAGCTCGACATTGTCCAGCGCCAGGAAATCGCCGAAGCGCATGGTCATGGCGACGGCATCGACGCCGAAGGCGCCGGAGGGCGGTGGTGTTTCGCCGATGATCACGAAATCGCTCCGATGAAGGCGTCCGACGTCGAGACCGCGCCGAACACGCCGCCCTGCATCTTGATCATCTTCAGCGCGTGGTCGTGGTTGCTCTTGTCGGTCGCGCCACAGCAATCGTGCAGCAGCACGCATTCGAAGCCGCGGTCGTTGGCTTCGCGCATGGTGGTGTGAACGCAGACGTCGGTGGTGATGCCCGTGAGCACGATGTTCTCGATGCCGCGCACCCGCAGGATCAGCTCCAGGTCGGTGGCGCAGAACGAGCCCTTGCCCGGCTTGTCGATGATCGGCTCGCCCGGCAGCGGCGCCAGCTCCGGGATGATGTCCCAGCCGGGCTCGCCGCGCACCAGGATGCGGCCGCAGGGGCCGGGATCGCCGATGCCGGCACCGATCTGGCGTGAGCGCCAGCGCTTGTTGGCGGGAAGATCGGAGAGATCGGGGCGGTGGCCTTCACGGGTATGGATGATGTGGAAGCCTTGGCTGCGCATCACCGCGAGCAGCTTCCTGATCGGCTCGATCGGTGCCCGCGTCAGCGAGAGGTCGTAGCCCATCTTGTCGACATAGCCGCCGACGCCGCAGAAGTCGGTCTGCATGTCGATGATGATGAGCGCGGTGTTCTCGGGGCGGAGATCGCCGTTATAGGGCCAGGCATAGGGCTCGGACTTGATGTGGCGCTCAGGCATGATCTTGCTCTCTAGCGTGTGATCGACAATTCCGCCGGGGCTCCGGTCAGTGTGCGTTTGGGCGAGCAGGTGATGATCATGATCGCCAGCGTCAGGATGTAGGGCGCGGCATTGAAAAGGTGATAGCCGGAGGTGACGCCAACCGATTGCAGCGCCGGCCCCAGCGCTGCGGCGCCGCCGAAGGCGAGCGAGGCCCATAGGCAGAGCAGGGGATCCCAGCGCGCGAAGATCACGAGCGCCACCGCCGTGATGCCCTGGCCCGAGGACAATCCTTCATTCCAGCTGCCGGGATAGAACAGCGACAGGAACGAGCCGCCGATGCCGGCGAGGAAGCCGCCGACCATGGTGGCGCGCAGGCGGATCAACAGCACGGAGTGGCCCATCGCGCGCGCGGCATCCGAGCTCTCGCCGGCGGTGCGGATGAGCAGGCCCCAGCGCGTGGTGCGGAAGGCCCAATAGAGGATCGGCGCGAGCCCGACGCCGATCAGGAAGAGCACGTTGACGCGCAGCGTGGCGCGGACCTGCGGGACGTCGCTCCACCAGCCGAAATCGATCGCCGGCAGGCGCGGCGCGGTGGGCTCGATCAGCGGCTTGCCGAGATAGAAGGCAAGCCCGGTGCCGAACAGCATCAGCGCGATGCCGACCGCAACGTCGCTGACGCGCGGCAGTGAGCAGATGCCGGCATGCAGCGCGCCCAGCAGCGCGCCTGTGATACCGGCGGCGAGCACGCCCAGCCACGGAGAGCCCGAAAGGTACGAGACACCGTAGGCGCTCATCGCACCCATCACCAGCGTACCTTCGAGGCCGAGATTGATGCGGCCGGAGCGCTCGGTGATGCATTCGCCGAGGCTGACGAACAGGAACGGCGTGGAGACACGAATGGCGCCGCCGAGCACCGCGAGCGGGACGGTCCAGAGTCCGATCGAACCGTCTGCCATCTCAGGATTTTCCCTTCAGGAATCCGATGCGACCGTAGAGCGCATCGCTGGCCAGCACGAAGACGAAGATGATGCCCTGGAGCACCAGCACGGACGCATCCGGCAATCCGAGGCGCCGTTGCAGCAGGCCGCCGCTGGCGCTGATACCCCCGAGCAGGATCGCGACGGGGATGACGGCGAGCGGATTTTGCCGTGCGAGGAAGGCGACGAGAATGCCGGTGAAGCCGTAGCCCGCAGCAAGATTGGCATTGGTGCGTCCCTGCACGGCGGCGACCTCGACCATGCCGGCAAGGCCCGCGGCGCCGCCGGCGAGAAAGCAAATGGTTAGGATCAGCTTGTTGACGCCGAGGCCGACGATTTTCGCGGCGCGAATGTTGCCGCCGGCAACCCGCGCGGCGAAGCCGAACACGGTGTGATAGATCAGGACGTAGGCGGCAATGGCGGCGATCAGACCGAACACCAGGCCCCAATGCACGTCGGTGCCGGGAATGGAGCCGATCATGTTGGCGGCGCCGATCTCGCGCGTCGAGGGCTTGTTGAGGCTGGCGGGATCGCGCATCGCGCCTTCGACGAGATGGTTGAGGATTGCGAGCGCGATGTAGACGAGCAGCAGGCTCGATATCGTCTCGTTGACGCCGCGATACTGTCGCAAGCCGCCCGACAGCATGATCCACACGCCTCCACCGATCACGCCGGCGATGACCATGGCAATTTGCACGGCGAGCGGCGGCATGCCCTGGAGCGCCAATGCGGCGCTGGTTGCCGATAGCGCGCCGATCAGGAGCGCGCCTTCGCCACCGATGATGATCATGCCGAGTTGTGCGGGCAACGCGGTGCAGAGTGCGGTGAGGATCAGCGGCGCTGCGCGCGTCAGGGTGTTCTGCCAGGAGAACCAGGTGCCGAACGCGCCGTAGTACATGTAGAAATAAAGGTCGAGCGGATTCTTGCCGAACATCGCGACGAAGATGCCGAACACCACGAGCGCGCCAACGAGCGCCGCGCCCGGAATCAGGACATATTCGATCGTGCCGCCGTGCCGTTGCAGAAAGCCGGAATCGGCGGCCGGGGCTATTGTCCCGACCGCCTCGGCAGAATCCGCCGCTTCCGTCGTCACGAAGTCGCTCCGATCACGCCTTCGACGAGGTAGTCCATCTTCTCCAACTCGGGATCCTTCTGGCCGCGATCGGTGCCGGCCACGATCACCGTCTTGCCCTTGTTGTCGACCAGCCCGCCCTTGAAGATGGCGTAGCCTTCAGCCGAGAGGAATTTGGCCTTGACGTCGTCGGCGTGCTTGCGGGCCTCTGCGGAAACCGCTTCGCCATAGGGCGATGTCTTGACGATCTCTTCCTTGAGGCCGCCGCGATAGAAGTTCGGGATGCTCTCGCCGGCGGCGATCATCTTCACGAACTTCGGATAGAGCGCTTCCCAATTCCACTCCGCGCCGGTGAGATACGCCTTCGGGGCGAGCGGCGACTGGTTGGTATGATAGCCGCAGACGAAGGCGCCGCGGCGCGCCGCGTTCTCGACCATGGTCTTGGGGCCGTCGACATGGCAGGTGAGCACGTCAACGCCCTGGTCGATCAGGCTGTTGGTGGCTTCGGCTTCCTTGACCGGCATCGACCAGTCACCGGTGAAGATGACTTGCGTGGTGGCCTTCGGATTGGCGAGCCTGGCACCGAGCGTGAAAGCGTTGATGTTGCGCAGCACCTGCGGGATGGGCTTGGCCGCAACGAAGCCGAGCTTGCCGCTCTTGGAGGTGTAGCCGGCGACGATGCCGGAGATGTATTGAGCTTCGTCGATATAGCCGAAATAGCTGCCGGCGTTCTTCGGATCCTTGTCGCTCCACAGGCCGCCGCAATGCTCGAAGCGCAGCTTCGGGTACTTGTTGGCCATCTTGACCATGTGCGGATTGTAGTAGCCGAACGAGGTCGGGAAGAGCAGGTTGGCGCCGTCGAGATTGATCATGGACTCTATCGTCTTCTCGACCGCGTCGGTCTCCGGCACCTTCTCTTCCTCGACGACCTTGAGGCCGGGAATCTTCTTCAGGGCGGCCGCGCCCTGCGCATGCGCCTGGTTGTAGCCGTAGTCGTCACGCGAGCCGACATAGATGAAGCCGATGGTCGTCTCGGCTGCGAAGGCCGGGCGGACGCCAGCCGCAGCGCCGAGGGTCAGGGCCGCGCTGCCTTGCAACAAATGCCGTCGTGAAATCCTGCCAAAATCCATTGCTTGCTCCCCTTGGCGGATGCCCCGCCTCAATCTCGCGGCTACCGCCGGTCTGGCGGAGCTTGGAACAAGTGTCGCAAGCTTCGTGCCAGAGGCTGCGGGGCGTTCAATTCGGTGTAAACGATTGGAAATAATGGAATTTAGGGGCTGCCCGAATCCTGATCAGGAAATCGACAGATTAATTTATGAGCAGTAACTCCCGATTGTATGCAATGGAGTTAAGCAGCCTTAACCGGTTCGCGCGTGTGCATGACGGGAGCGGGGCGGTCGGCCGGCCACTCGCATTCATGCTAACCACGTGCGGATTGGGACGGCGCCGGATGCGTGATCTTCGCTGGCACCGAACTTGTATCGATCGTCATCGGGACCGCCGCTGCTGCGGTCCGCGAGAGATGGAAAGCCCGCCGAAATGGTTGCTGGGAACGCCGTTCAGACGACATCGCTCGGCGAAGAGATCGGGCGCCGCATCAACGAGCTCGGTGCGATATCGGAAGAGGTTGGCAAGCTCACCCGCATCTATCTCAGCAAGGAGCTGCGCGAGGCTGCGGACCTCATCCTGGGTTGGATGCGCGAGGCCGGCATGAGCGCGCATCTCGACGCGATCGGCAACGTCTGTGGTCGCTACGAGGGCGAGCAGCCGGGTGCGCCCTGCCTGATGCTCGGCTCGCACTACGACACGGTGCGCGATGCCGGCAAATGGGACGGTCCGCTCGGCGTGATCACCGCGATCGCCTGCGTCGCAGACCTCAACTGCCGCGGCAAACGCCTGCCGTTCGCGATCGAGGTTGTCGGCTTTGCCGATGAAGAGGGGGTACGTTTCGCCTCGACGCTCCTCGGCAGCCGTGCGGTGGCCGGCACATTCGACGAGAGCGTCCTGAACACGCGCGACCGTGACGGCGTGTCGATGCGCGATGCGCTCATCACGTTCGGCCTCGATCCCGATCGTGTCGGCGCGGCTGCGCGGGCGCGACGCGAGCTGCTTGCCTATCTCGAGCTGCACATCGAGCAGGGGCCGGTGCTGGAAGCACAGAACCTGCCCGTTGGCGTCGTTACCGCGATTGCTGGCGCGACGCGCCTTGCCGCGCGGCTGACCGGCATGGCCGGTCACGCCGGCACGGTGCCGATGGCGCTTCGCCGCGACGCACTTGCCGGCGCGGCCGAATGCATCGGCGCGATCGAGCAGTTTTGCCGGACCGACGCGGGCGGGCTGGTCGGCACCGTCGGATACATCCAGGCAAGGCCCGGCGCGACCAACGTCATCCCGGGCGAGGTGTCCTTCACCATCGACATGCGCGCGCCGACCGACATGCATCGCAAGCGTGCAGTCGCCGACATCGTCCGCCAGATCGAGGCGATCGCCAAGCGCCGGCAATTGGTGCTTCAGCTCGATGTCACGCACGAGAACCGCACTGCACCCTGTGCGCCCTGGCTCAAGGAGCAGATCGCCAAGGCGATCGGAGCGGAAGGTTTCTCCGTATTCGAGCTGCCGAGCGGGGCAGGGCACGACGGCATGGCGATGATCGACATTGCCGATGTCGGGATGATCTTCGTCCGCTGCCGCGGCGGTATCAGCCATCATCCTGACGAGCATGTCGAGCTCGCCGATGCCGACACCGGCGCCCGGGTGCTGCTGCGGGTGATCGAGAATTTCAGGCCGCGGGACGGTCAGGTGAGCCCGCAAGTCACCGGATAGAGACACGAATCAGACACGCCTAAAATAGTGACGGCCTTCCGCCGGGGCCACGAGGAACAATTCGACGAGACATATGAACAGCGACATTTCTTTTCCGCGCCATCGCGAAAGCCGGTTCTATCAGGGGCTGACGGCGACCTTCGTTGCCAACGCGCTTCAGGCGGTGAATTTTCTCGGCGATCGATTCCTGAGGCAATCGCATCATCCGTTCACTGCCATCGCGGACCTTTACCGGCACGCGATGGACAGCGCCTTTTCGGTGACCGAGGCATTCCTCGTCACGGGGGCGCCGCACGCTTCCGCGTACTATCCGCGCGACTTCGCCTGGTTCTATCCCGACGTTCTCGATCCTGAAACCATCATGGATTCGCAGGACGCAGTGCGACGGGCCCGTCTGCTCGAAAAGAGCGTGCGTCTGTTGCTGGAGGCGGTTCGCGCTGGCGTCGTCACCACGACCATCGTGCCGGCGGGACGCGGTCGGTATCTCGGAGTGAACTATTTCTCGCGTCCTTCGGATACGCTGCTCGGTATCCTTGCCGGTCTCCAGCAGATGATGTCCGCCGAAGACAGGGCGTCGTCCTTTCTGGCAATGTCACAATGCGCGCATGCGGGCCGCCTACTGGTGGCCGAATATGGCGCCGACTTGAGGCGGGCGATCCTGCAGCTCGCAAGCGAGCTGGAGCCATTCGACGATGCCGGCACCAGATATTTGCTGTGCGATGCCCGCGCCCCGCGCTCTGCGGCAACCGACACCCGCGCCGAGCGCCGACGCTTCGTGACCAATGCCTGCGTCTACACGACGTTCGTGTGGGGCGTGCAGCTAGGAATCGTCGACGAGAACGAGCTGAAACGGCTGCTCGGGCGCGACCTTGCGCAGCACAAGAGAGACCTGCTCCGGCTGTTCGGCAAGGACGGTTATATCAGACATTCCCTAGACGTCCCGGCGGCCCCGCCGGCGTCCTCGGTTGCGCTGGATTTCGTCAGCGTGCATCGCGGCTTCTGGGATCTGAACGAGGAAACCGAGCGCGCGCTGTTCGCGGCCACGGCGGATTTGATCATTGCGGAGCCGCGCTTCCGCATCCCCAGCACGTTCCACTTCCTGGTGTCGGCGGATAATCCGCGGACCAAAATGATCCACAAGATCGCGGCTCCCGCCTACCAGGGACGCTCATCCTGGCCGACATTCAACGTCGAGTTTGCGGATCGCATGCTGGACTTCGACGAATTCTCGGGGAGCGGCACCTACCGGGCCTGCGCCCAGGGAATATTGAATGACATTCGGACTGCAACCGAGGGCCACGGCGGCTATCAGGAACTGATCTCGGAGCAGGGTCTGAAATATCGCACCTGGGCTTATAAGGGTGCCGTGGCTCATTCCTGGTTTCCCCGCTTCCTCTCTGTCTGGAGGAGGGCGTATGGAACGCCGCTTCTCCGGTGGAATGACTGAGCGCGGACAACTATCCGGCCGTCACGTCCACCAGCTCACCGCCCTCCAGCACCTTGGCCGCCTTGGCGCGGTCGAGGTCGCCTTCCCAGGCGGCCACCACGACCGTGGCCACGCAATTGCCGACGAGATTGCCGAGTGCGCGGGCCATGCCGATGAACCAGTCGACCGAAAGCACGAGCACGAGGCCGATCGCCGGAATGCTCGGCACTGCGTTCAGCGTCGCCGCCAGGATCACGATCGCCGAGCCCGGCACGCCATGTGCGCCCTTCGACGTGATCAGGGACACGCCGAGCACCAGCAGGAGGTCGCCGAACGAAAGCGGCGTATTGGTCGCCTGCGCGATGAACACGACGGCGAGTGTCAGGTAGATCGAGAAGGCGTCGAGGTTGAAGGAATAGCCGGTCGGGATGACGAGGCCGACGATGGAATCCTTCACGCCCATCCGCTCCAGCTTCTTCATGATCTGGGGCAGCACCGCATCGGACGAGGCGGTGGCGAGCACGATGGTGAGCTCTTCGCGCAGGTAAGCGAGGAACTTGAGGATGTTGATGCCGGCCAATGCCATCACCCCGCCAAGCACGCCGAGCACGAAGATGCCGACTGAGACGTAGAACAGCATCACCAGCGACACGAGCTGCTTCAGCGAGCCGACGCCATATTTGCCGACGGTGTAGGCGACCGCACCGAGCACGCCGAGCGGTGCGACGCGCACGATCAACCCCATGACGCGGAACAGCACGGTGGAGGCCGCATCGATGATGGAGGTGACGAGCGCGCCCTTCTCGCCGCCGACCAGCGCAAGGCCGACGCCGAACAGCACGGCGAAGAACAGCACCTGGAGCACGTCGTTGCGCGACAGCGCATCGAAGGAGGTGGTTGGGATCACGTTCATCAGAAAGGCGCCGATGCCGCCGCCGGACAGCTTGTGAGCGTTGTCGGCGTAGGTGTTGATCGCCTTGGCATCCAGCGTCGAGGGATCGATGTTCATGCCGTGGCCGGGGCCGAAGATGTAGGCGAGCAGCAGGCCGACGACGAGTGCGGCGGTCGTCATGACCTCGAAATAGACCAGCGCCTTGACGCCGACCCGGCCCACCTTCTTGAGGTCTCCGGCGCCGGCAATGCCGTGCACGACGACGCAGAACACGATCGGCGCCACGATCATCGAGATCAGCTTCAGGAAGGCGTCGCTGAGGATCTTGAGCCCGACGGCGAAATCAGGGACGGCTACGCCGAGGATGATGCCCAGGACCAGTGCTGCCAAGACCTGGACGAACAGCGAGGTGTAAAGCGGCTTGGGCTCGGCGGCCGGGGCCGCGGTGATGGTCGACATGATGGATTCCCCGTTTGACGCGACTTCGGCGTCAAAAAGGAGCAACAACCGTGCCAGATTGTCGCGGGTGAACCCGAAAACAGCCCAAGGCTACCGGGCATGCTGTCGGACGCCGCGTTACGTGTGAGCCTCTCGTAGGACGTAAATCCGATGTCGACATCGAGTAGCCATTGTCGGTTGGTCGCGCAGCCATGCGGCGGGATTGACCCGTTAAGCCACGAGGTCCAGCAGCCGGCACGATCCGCGCACCAGCACCTTGCGTCCGGTGGGCGTCATCTCAGGCAAGCCATCATTGACGACAACGAGGCCGAGCTTGACGAGACTTTCGAGGAGGTAGGCCTTCGAGAGGCGACCGTTCGATGCCGGATTGCGAAGTGTGCGTAGCGCTTCCCATTGATCCGGCGAAAGATCGAAGTCGACGTCGTTGCTCATGTTGCCTCAAGCGATAGGTACCGTTCGCGCGTCTCTGTTAGCGACGCTGCATGACCATGCGACGACAATGAGTCGGGAATTCGGTGCGTCTTTAGAACGTCTCTTCACAAATTGCCGCACTTCGTTGCGCCACAAGAGTTAAGATCGCTCCGCCGCGAATATCGTTCCGAACCTCGATCACTTATTGATGATGTTGGCTTGATGTTGCGCTGCGAACTGCCGCGCTGCACGGGAAGTGCTGCTGTCCCATTTCGCGCCGCAATATGCACAGAAACAATGAGACGGAGCGTTCGGGACTCTGTTAGCCTTGTTCGCGGGAAATGGCTTCACAGGCCGGAGTGGAGTGCATGAAGAGGCTGGTCGAAATCCGCAGTCAGGAATCGCTGTGCCGAGAGCGGGCCGCGCTCGATTTCGAGCGCCGCGTTTTCTGGCTGGCGCAGGCGGAAGAGTGGAAGCAGCGCGCTGTCGACGAAATCGCGCATCACTTTCGCGAATGCAATCTTGCTCACGCTGAGCTGACCGCCGCCTGACGATAGAGGCGGGTGCGATCGCCGCTTATTGATAACTGGCCACGATGTCGGACACTGCGCGCTCGAGCTGCTGCGCGGTGGCGCATTGGCGCACGACAGTACAGAAGGTCGCATAGCGCGGCATCTCGGAATCGCCAAAGCCCCAGGCGAGTCGTCCCTCCGGATTGAGCCAGACCAGCCGCTTCGACCGTTCGGAGATACGGCGCAGAATGTCGGCGCGCGGGTCGAGATTGTTGCTGCGGGCATCGCCGAGCACGATCACCGTGGTCTGCGGCGTCAACGTGCTCATGAACTCTTTCTCGAAATCGACCAGCGAGGAGCCATAGTCGGACGAGCCGAAGCCGACCTTGGACATGATCTCTGCCATCGCCTCTTCCGGCGAGTTGTTCTCCAGGATCTCGCTGACCTCGATCAGATGCGAGGAGAAGGCAAATGAGCGGACGTCGTCAACCACCTCATGCAGCGAGTGGATCAGCAGCAGGAAGAAGTCGGAGACCTGAGCGACCGAGCCGGAGACGTCGCAGAGCGCCACGATCCTGGGCCGGTCACGATGCTTGCGCTTCCATGCGGTGAGGAACGGTACGCCGCCCCAGGCCGCGTTCCGGCGCAGCGTGCGGCGGACATCGAGATGGCCGCGGCGCTGGCGCTTGCGCGGCTTCGAGTAGCGCTCGCGCAGCCGGCGCGCGATCTGGCGGATGAGAGCGCGCATCTCGGCGACCTGGCGCCGCTCGATGCGCGCGAGCGGCGCGTTGCGCAGGATCTCGTTGCGAAGGTTTTCGGCCTCCTCGCGGGCGTAGAGCGCAAGCCCCTGCGAGACCGTGTCGCGCACCGCTTCGCGCAAGGCATCGAGCGCGGCGCGCAGACGCTCGGCCAGCGACGGGTTGGTCGCGGTCAGTTGGTCCAGATCGTCCCGCAGGCGCTGGAGGCCCATGGCGTCGAGGATGCGGCTGGAGAAGATGCCACGCTGGGTGGAATAGCGGATATCGGACAGCGAGGCGGCACCGGAGGCACTGGCGATCGCCGCTGCGATCGCATTGCGATCCTGCGACAGCAGCATCTGCGCAAGAGGGCTGAGTTCCTGGGCGGGCTGATTTTCACCAGCTTCGCCGGCCGCGTTCGATGAGGACGACTGATCTGAGTCCTGGGAAGCGTCGTCGCTGCCGGCCTCGGGCTGATCCGGCCGCGGTTCCGGCTGGCTGAAGAAGAGATCGAAACAGTCGCCGAGTGCGAGTTTTTCGTCCTGCGACTTGGCGAGCGTCAGCAGCAGGGCGTCGCGCAAGATGGCGCGGTCGGAGAAACCGACCTGCTTGACCGCGCGCATCGCATCGATGCTTTCGGCGGGCGAGACGTGAACGCCGGCGCCGCGCGCCGCCCGAAAGAAACGATGGAGGTTCTCGCGCATCGGCCTCAACCGAAGACGTTGGACCGTGCCGCCTTGGCAATGAAGGTCGTAACTTGCGGCACTGCTGCCTCGATGTCGGCTTCGTATTTCAGGAGCACGTTGAGCGTGTCCTTGACGATCTCGGTGTCGAGCTCCGAAGCCTGGAGCAGCACCAGCACCCGCGCCCAGTCGATGGTCTCGCTGACCGAGGGCAGTTTTTTCAGATCCAATGAGCGGATCTCGTGGATGAAGCCGACCATCTGCCGACGCAACGTCTGGGAGATGCCGGGTACGCGGCTCTCGACGATGCGTTCCTCCAGCCTCTGCTCGGGGAAGCCGATGTGCAGATGCAGGCAGCGCCGCTTCAGGGCATCGCCGAGATCGCGCTCGCTGTTGGAGGTGAGGATCACGGTCGGCGGCGTGATCGCGGAGACGGTGCCGAGCTCGGGGATCGTGACCTGGAAGTCGGACAGGATCTCCAGCAGCAGCGATTCGAACTCCGCGTCCGACTTGTCGATCTCGTCGATCAGGAGCACGCAACCGCCCGGCTGCTCCAGCGCCTGGAGCAGAGGGCGCGGCTCGACGAATTCCTTGGAGAAGAACACGTCGCCGAAATCGTGCAGCTGGCCGAGCGCTGCATGCAGCGTCCGCGCACCGCCCAGGACTTCGCCGAGCTTGTCCTTCAGGATCTGGGTATAGAGAAGCTGCTTGGCGTACTTCCACTCGTAGAGCGCCTTGGCCTCGTCGAGGCCTTCATAGCATTGCAGGCGGATCATCTTCATGCCGCGCCAGGCGGCAATCGCCTTGGCAAGCTCGGTCTTGCCGACGCCCGCGGGGCCTTCGACCAGAATCGGTTTCTCGATCTGTTGCGACAGATAGACGGCGGTCGCGATCTGCCGGCTCGCGATATAGCCTTGCGCGGCGAGGCCGCTCTCCACTGCCTCGATCGAGGTCGAGGTCTTCTGATCAGCCACGAAAGGGCGCTCCCAAAGGTCTTGCTTGACGCTTGTTCTGCCTGCGTTCCGGGCAAAGAACAAGCCTCGTTTGGGAGACATCAGATCCGCGTGAATGGCGTTTTTTCCGCTTAACGCAAATAGCTGAGCGGTGCGCGGGCCCCGCGATCAGTGCCGCAGCTGCTCCGGCTTGCGGATGGTCTGTCTGACCTCGGCGCCGCAATCGGCGCATTCATAGACAAAGTCGATCTTGGCAAGGCTCCAATGCGGTTCGACCTCGCGGACATACATCGGCAGGAACCCCATGCAGGTGGGGCAATTCACTGGCGCGATTTCGACATCCTGATGATGCTGAACATAAGCTGGCATCTCGGCTCTCCTTCGAAGGCGACTACCAAACCCCGCGTGAAGGCTACTGCCACTCGCCCCAGGCCCGTCATCAACTCTTCCGAACAGAGACGGAACGGCGGGCGTTTGTCGTTCGCTGTGACATTCTTGTTACGTGTCTGTACTGTAACGGGCGGACCAAATGTCTATTTCACGGGACGATCAGGTTCACTGAACTTCACCGCGACGAAGGAGTAACGCTCATGACGCATGCCATTCGCTTTCACAAGACCGGCGGCCCGGAAGTCCTGGTCTGGGAGGAGGTCAGCGTCGGCAAGCCCGGATCGGGCGAGGCGCGCATCCGCCACACCGCCGTCGGTCTCAATTTCGTCGATATCTACAACCGCTCGGGCCTGTATCCGGCGCAACTGCCGAGCGGGCTCGGGAGCGAGGCGGCCGGCGTCGTCGAGGAGGTCGGCCCAGGTGTCACCGATCTGAAGCCGGGCGATCGTGTCGCCTATGGCGCCTCGCCGCTCGGCGCCTATTCCGAGGCGCGTCTGATTCCCGCCGACCGCTTGTTGAAGCTGCCTGATGGCGTGGATGACAAGACCGCGGCGGCGATGATGCTCAAGGGGCTGACGACGCAGTATCTGATCCGGCAGACCTATCGGGTGAAGGCCGGCGACACCATCCTGCTCCACGCCGCGGCCGGCGGCGTCGGTCTGATCCTGAGCCAGTGGGCCAAGCACCTCGGCGCAACCGTGATCGGCACCGTCAGCAACGACGAGAAGGCCAAGCTCGCCAAGGCGCATGGCTGCGACCATGTCATCATCTACACGCGCGAAGATTTCGTGAAGCGCGTCGACGAAATCACCGGCGGCAAGAAGGTGCCGGTCGTCTATGATTCCGTCGGCAAGGACACGTTTCTGAAATCGCTGGACTGCCTCGCGCCGCTCGGCGTCGCCGCGCTGTTCGGCCAGTCCTCCGGCGCGGTGGAGCCGCTCAATCTCGGCCTGTTGGCCCAGAAGGGCTCGCTCTACGTCACGCGGCCGACGCTGTTCACCTATGCCGCCAAGCGTGAAAGTTTGGTCGCGATGGCGGGCGAGCTGTTCGACGTCGTCAAGTCCGGTGCGGTCAAGATCGAGGTGCACCAAACCTATCCCCTGAAGGACGCTGCCAAGGCGCATGCCGATCTTGCCGCGCGCAAGACCACGGGGTCGACCGTGCTTCTGGTGTGATGTTCACCCGAGACGGCGTGGCACAGGCTGCCGGCTTCCGTCACGTCCGCTCGTGCTTGCGCAGATCGCGGGCGTGATCGAGGCGCTTTGCCTGGAGGTCGATATCTTCGGGTGGGATCCGGGGCAGCGCAGCCGCGGCCAGGATGGCCTCGGTCACGTCCTCGACCGAGTTCTCGGCGATTTCGTGGATGAACGAGACGTTCTGGTATTCGCCCGAAGCGATGCGCGAGATGACCTCGCGCCTTGTGATTTCGGGATCGACGACCGCCTCGCGGCCGCGCCGTCCATAGTCGAGCATCACGACGAAATATTGCATGGAATGAACCTGCCGCACTCCCGAGTCGGGAGCGCGGCAGAGTATTTCCGAAAATCAGAATTTAGTCAAGAGCGATTTCCAAAAATCGAAAATCCGGAGCCCTATTTGCCCTTCTTGCGGGGGCGGGCCGATTTGGCGCGCAGCCGCTCGAGCTGTCCCTTGGGCATGGAAAGACAGATCTCTCCGACCCAGTCGAGCTTGACGCCGACGATCGGCTTGGCGTTGAAGCTGGTGAGATTGACGACGGACGGGCTTTTCCCGCGCTCGATGGTCTTCAAATAGCGCTCGCCGGTCTTGAGCCGGACCACGGCCTCTTCGCCGTAGAAGCTCGACAGCGGATGGCGCTGGTCCTTGTAGACCACGATCACGTCGCCGCTCTCGTACTTGGGCAGCATCGAGTCGCCCACGATCTCGAAGGCGACCGTCTCTTCCATGATCGGGAAGGGCAGGGTGATGTCGCCGAGTCCCTCCGGCGGAACCTGTTCATAATCGGGCTCGATCACGGCGCCGGCGCCGACGCGGCCCATGATCGGCGCGAGGTTGAGCTCGAGATATTCCATGATCGGAATGATCTCCGAGGCCTTCACCAGGCGTTCTCCGCCCAGAATCTCCGAGACCGCGCCGGGGCGCACGCCCATGGCCGCCGCCAGGCCGCCCTTGCTCTTGCCCGTCTTTTCCAGGCCCCGCTCGATCATTGCAACGTCCAACATGGTGATTCCCTCGATTGCGCTCCGTCTTGCCTCTTATAATCCGAAATTCGGAATTGATGCAATTATGAATATCAGAATTATCGCTTGACTTTCGATTCGGAATACCGGAATGTGTCTTTCCCGCCACCCGATCGTGCGATCGGAGCAGGCGCATCACAGGACAGCAGCATGGAACCGGGCCATTGGCCGTCGGAGCACTCCGACGCGCTTCGCGACTATTTTCTCAAAGGAATGTCTTATGCGGCAATCGCAACGGGGATTAACGCAAGGTTTGGAACGGCTTACACGCGCAACGCGGTGGCTGGCCGCGCCAAGCGGCTGGGACTCGTCGCAGTGGCGCGGATGACGAGCCCGCCGATCGTGCCGTCTTTGCCGGGCGAGGCTTGTCTGCCTTCGCCGCGCCGTCCGGCGTTACCAAACCTGAACCTGCCGCCAAAATCCGCGACGAAACCTGCGGCGCGCGTGAAGTTGCGCTGTGTCGGCGTCCAGCCACGCCTGATCCCGCTGCTCGAACTCGCGCGAGGCGACTGTCGCTATCCCTATGGCGGCGACAAGGATGGGGAGGAGATCACGTTCTGCGGCCATCCGCGTCAGCCCGGCTCCAGCTATTGCGCGCCGCATGCAGGTCTGACGCGGCCATCCGGGGTTGCGTCCGCCCGCGTCGTCGGTCCCGTCATGTTGCGGCTGGTCTCGGCCGGCTGAGGAGGCGGCCACCCGTTCGACTATCGATTTTGCAATCGCCAACTTTGCAAGGAGTATCCGAGTGGCACGTGCCCGACGCAATAAATCTTACAAATTGGCTGGAATCTACGACCGGCGGTCCCGCGACGTGCCGTTCAATGCCGAGGTGGCGGAAGTCGAGGTCGACAATCCGCTGGCGCTCGATCCCGGCGAGAAGATCGTGGCCGTCCGGTCCGTCCGCAGTGACCCGCTCGGCCGGCTTCACGCGCACCATCAGATCGACGAGGCACAATATCGCGGCGGGCGCGCCTTCCAGAGCGATTGGGAGAGAGTGGAGCGGGGCCCTCAGGCGATGGATCCGACCCGCGAATATGTCGATGGCGCGCGCACGCGCGAGCCGGTCACCGAAAGCCAGCGCCAGGCGGTGTTGCGGCTGAACCGAGTCGAACGCGAACTCGGCACCGACGGCGCAGCACTGGTGCACGACGTGCTCGTGCTGGGCTTGACCATGGATCAGATCGGGCAGCGGCGCGCCGTTCGTACGCAGCGCTGGAACGACTATTTTGCGCGGCGTTTTCGTGAATGCCTGGACCGGCTGGCGCTGATCTACGGTTTTGCGACGGAAACGGGGACACCACGGGCAGAGCAGCGCAAATGACGACGGCACGCCTGTGGGCGTGCCGTCTGCTGCTTACGGATGCGGTACGATCTGGTAGGGCGTGGAATACGGCTCGACACGGAGAGAGGCGTTGGCCAAAAGCCCGATCTTGGCGGTCGGCGCCTGCTGCAATTCGCCGTTCGGGCCGCGGTGCACGTTGTACTGCCAGACGGTGAGGTCGCCTTTCTGCGCCAGCGCATGCGCAAGCGCGCTCGCGTCATTGCCGCCGAGCGCCTGAAGCTCCTCCGCCGACAATCCGATGATGATTTCGTCCTTGATGGTGACGATCTTGAACAGGTTCATTTTGGTCTCCTGCGCCCACGCGCCTTGTATCGAGAGGGTAAGAAGCGCGACCGCGGCGCCCTTGATCAGATCGCAGCGAGAAAGCATGCCGTCGTCCTTTGGTGGTGACACGCGCCCAAATCATGAGTCTATCAGCCATGGCGCCGTCGTCCGCGTGGCCGTTCCGCAACCGCTTTGTCGTTCGCTCCTGAACAACGGTTCACGGGCGGTAAACATATCGGGACCGGTGAGGCTCGCTGGGAAAAGCCCCAGCGGGGCGCATTTCGACGAGATGAGGTAAGGCGACCGATCCCAAGGCGCTTGCCGCGTTGGTCCGCTTCACCGGCGCCTCAATCGGAGCATTGAAAACGGGCGTTCATGTCGCTGGCGATACAACCGCTGAGGAGCGACTCAACAATTACGTGTATATGCTGCCGAGGCGCCGGTTTCGCGTCCGCAAATGTCTGTTCACATCGGAAACAAGGCGAAACGCAGTGCCGATTGACAGCGATCTCGGCTGTATGCGTGATTGATGCCGCTTCTTGACGCAGGTGGGTGACGGCGGTCGATATTCCTGTTATCCGGAATTGCCGTGGCGCGATGCGGGCAAAGCATCGCTACGCCGGCTGTTGGGCTTGCCGGATCGGTTGTTCCTTGGCATAATTGCAACCTGTTCGGTTGGGCCCCATCCGTTCGACTATGGAGTTCGGCCTGCTAGTCCGCCGGGCCCCGCCGGCCGAGAGCTGATTGTCGCCATTGTATTGGGTTGCGGCGTTCGCTCCTCGAGTGCGACTTCGACGCAAGAACTGAAGGCCGATGCTTGTCATAGGTGAGGGATGAAGAACCTCAATTTCGCGGCTGAACTGCACCTCAAGCTTGGCGCGCCTGCGAGCGGCACCGTCGAAAGCCTGCGCTTGCTCCGTGCGTTCCTGAAGCTCGAGGCTCGGCAGCGTTTCGAGGTCATCAAGCTCGTCGAAGACCTCGCCACCGAAGAAACTCTTCCCGAACACCCTTTGTCCTGAGTCTGACCGCGCCGGCCTTACACCTCGTCCCTCGTTTCCTGCCAGATCCGGCCCACCGGGCAACCTTTGCCCGGGCTGGCCGCTGGAAGGCGATCCGGCAAGTGTGGTATTCAGTCAGAAAAAGGGAGGAACGCGACCATGATCGAACCGAAACTCGAAGTTCCGGCCGAACTGCGCGACTTGGCCGAGAAGACGATTGACCAGGCGGAAAAGGCATTCGGCATGTTTTTCGAAGCCGCCACCAAATCGATGTCGTCCGTTCCGGGCGCGGGGACGGACGTGTCGAAACAGGCGCTCGCTTTCACCGAACAGAACATGAAGTCGGCGTTCGAGCACGCGCGCAAGCTCGTTCACGCCACAGACCTCCAGGAGGCGATGCGAATTCAGTCCGACTTCCTGCGCAGTCAGTTCACCAGCGCCGGAGACCACATGCGCCAGATGACCGGCAGTTTCATGCAACCGGGCAAGGACAAATCCTGATTCTGTCGGTGCCGCGCGGCATGCCCACAAATTGATCTTGCGCGGCGGCGAGATGCGCATTCTGATCCTGGTGCAGGTCCATGATGGGCCACCGAATGGATCTCCATTCGCCGTCCATCATCCTTTCTGCTGATCCCTGTCGGTCTTCCGGCAGGGATTTGCAGTTTTTAGCAGGCTCGCGATTGACCGGGGTTCTACTGGCGCAGCGATCCGATATAGGCCGCGATGTCGCCAGCTTCGGTCCGGCTCAAGGGAAAGTTCGGCATCTTCGGGTGCGGGTCGAGCAGGAAGAAAGCGAGCCGCTCCGGACTGAAGTCCGGCCTGCGCGCAACGGATGCGAAGGACGGGACGTCGGCGCTAGCCTGCGTCTGGCTGCTCGCCACCACGTGGCAACTCGCGCACCAGCGCTTGGCGAGATCGGCGCCGTGCTCGGCATCGGCGGCGAGGGCAGGCGACATGCCGAAGCCTGCGGTGGCCGCGGCAAGCAACAGGCAAATTCGTCTCAAATATCGGTGCATTGGCAACCTTCATGCATTTGCTTGCAGCCGACGCGCTCACCCGCAACACGATCCCGGAAATTGCGAGAGATCGATGCGGGCGATGATCGACCGCAGCAGCCTGCGGGTCGAACGATAAAAGTGCCGTACGAACGCCGGCGTCCTTGCCGCGGGCAACCCAAGGCTCTTCGTATCAAGGCTCTTCGTATCAAGACTTTCGGTATAGTGTGACACGTGCCTCTCCGAGATGGCGAGGCCCTTCCTATCGTGGCCGGCTCGGATCTGCCTTGATCTGCCGCAAAGGGTTTCCGGCTAATAGTCGCCGGGGTTCATGATCATCGGGCTCTTCGTATCGGCCGGTGCGAGCGCGCTGCTGGCGCTGTCACGCAGGAAGCGGTCGAGCGTCGCCTGGATCTTCTCCTTGACCGCGTCGGGACCGCGATCGCTCATCTCGGTGTGCTGTGCGCCAGTATGGACGATGTCGATACCGCGAGCCCTGGCCTCTTCCGGCGTCGGCAGTACGCCGGGATCGGTCACGAAATGCGGATCCTTCGAGCGGAACGACAGGATCTTCATATGGTCGCTGAGCACGAAGGGCACCCGCAGATTGTCGAGCGTGATCACCTTCGATACCAACTCCGGGTGCTGATGGGCGACATACATCGAGACATCGCCGCCGTTGGAATGGCCGACGAGGGTGATGTGGTCGTAGTCGGCGTTCTCCTGCCGCCTCTTCAACTCGCCCAGCACGAACAGAATATTGGCTTCGCAGCGAATGTAGACTTCACGCCGGCCGACATATTTCTGGCCAGCATGGGTCATCAGCGGCGGATCGCTCGGAAGATCTTGCTGGATGCTGGCAACCAGATAACCGCGTGCGGCGAGCACGTTGGCCAGGAAGGAATATTCGGTCGCCCTGACGGTGTTGCCGTTGCTGATGATGGCGAGCGGGAGCTTCCAGAGGCCGAGATTGGCCTTGGTCTCGTAATCACGCCGCACCGCGATGTCGACCGAGATCGGCCGCTGGCGCGAGGCGTCGAACAGGGGCAAGGTCTCATGGTGGATCGCGAACCGGCTGACGATGAAATACTGGCCGACGGCGAGGACGCAGAGAAACGCCAGGATTGCAAACACCCTCTTCATGGCTTCGTCTCAAATCACCTTTGGCTGAACATGGTCATTGGGAACTCGCGGATCGAGCGATCGTGAGCAGGTTACGGGATTAAATTTAGGCAAGTCTGTGAGCAAGGCCGCAAGAGCGCCGCAATGCATGTCTGTGGGGCGAAGCGCAAGGGCTAGAGACAGCCGGCCTTGCCTCGTTCAGGGCAGAGCCGCAGCGCGCTCGACAGTGTGAGCAGGAAGCGCGGGCTGCGGCGCTCGTTGTCCGGCGCCCGGTAGCTCAAGGGAACGGCCACGCCGAGATCGGCCTGGAGATCGTCTGGCAGGAAGAACCGCATGCCCGCCCCGGCCGAGGTCAGCGCGAGGCCGTCGCTCAGGTGGTAGCCGTCGTTCCAGACCGCGCCGGCGTCGCCGAAGGCGTAGAGTTGATAGCCGGTCCAGTAGCGAAAATTGAGCTTCTGGTCGAAGCGCAGTTCGAGCGAGCCGGTAAGACCGTTGTCGCCACTGATCTCGGCCGCGCCATAGCCCCGGCCGAAGGCAGCGCCGCCGAGATAGAATTGCTGCGAGGTGAACAATGGCTGTGATGCCGTCTGGCTCGCCGCCGAGAGCTTGAGTGACCAGGCGTCGTTGAGCGTCTGATAGCGCGTGAACCAGAGGTTCAGCACCGAGAAGTTCGACGACGCGCCGACGCGCGACAACAGATCGTCGTCGAAATGCGAAGCGCCGAAGATGTCGAGGCCCTGCCGGTAGCTCAGAGTCGTGAAATTGGTGCCGCCGAAGCGATCCTGCAGCCTATAGTCTGCGGTCAGGCTCGCCGTCCTGATGTGGTCGTTGTACCAGGGGCCGTAGAGGTCGTGCTCGGATACATTGCTGAAGGTCGTCGCCGCAGTCAGGGTCAGCGAGGAGGACAGCGACTGCAATGGGACGACGCTGGCACGCAGCTCGAACGCCTCGGTGGTGGTGATGTCGCTGTCGAGACGACGAGCATCGCCAGGGCGGACTGCGCTGTACAGGACCGAAGCGCCAAGGCGCACGCCATCGACACCGACCGGCGCGTCATAGGACATCCGCGCGAAACCGAGCTCGTGCGGATCATTGGCAATGGTCGACAGGTTGACCGCGAGCGTGTCGCCGGGCGTGAGGTAGGAGTTGAACGCACCGGTCGCGTAGGTCTGCCACGGACCGACCGAGGAAGATCCGAGATTGTCCATGCCGAACGACGAGAAGACGTGCCAGGTCTTCAAATAGACGATCAGGCGGAAGCGGCCGGTCGCACCGCCAATCTCTTCCAGCGCGGTGTCGGTGATCCGGACGCCCGGCCTGCCATTGATGAGGAAGAGCTGGCGTTCGAGTGTTGCCAGGCGCGACGGCTGCTCGGCCAGAATCGGCCCGAGCATCGGCCTTACGCCGAACTGTTCGGCGCCGTCGCCTTTCAGCTCGGCCTGCACGATGGCGCCTTCGATCACCTGGATCCGAACTCGGCCGTCGGCGATATCCTGCGGTGGCACGATCGCGCGGCTCAAATGGAATCCGGCTTCGCGATAGAGATCGCTGATCGCGCCGGCAATCGCGGCGAGATCCGCTTGCGAGACCTTCTTTCCAAGATAGGATTGATAGGCTGTAGCGATGCGATCGCGGGAGACGGCGTGCGCGCCGATGACGTCGATTCCGCGCAGCACGAATTGCGGCTTGGTATCACCGCCGGTGTTGGGTTGGCCGACCGTCGGTAGCCTGACCGGGGGGCGGTTCAGCGTTTCCCGCTCGGTTTGGTTTTCAAAGTACTTCTCGGGCTGGCGCGGATCAAAGCCTGGCTGGTTCGCCTGCTGCGCGAAGGACTGCGGAATTCCCGTAAAAATCGTTGCCAGCAGTACCGATGTGGTAAGGAAGTGTCGCTTCTCAATACGCGCAGCGAACGTGTCTCCGTAGTTTGACGGGGATTTGCCCATAAGGCGGTAAGGGTTGGTTAGCCGCATGATTTTCCATAGTTTTTCATGGTCAATGATTGGTTAATTCGGCTTCTCGGCTCGCCACTTCCCGCTAATTTTCTCTTGAGTGATTTCGGATAGGCCTCAGGTCTGGCTGTAACGCGGGCTGAGGATTGTCATGGTCGGTAGAGTTGGAGTGCGGCGCGCCTTGCTGGCAGCGCTGATCCTTGGAACGGCATCCGGTGCATTCGGCGCGGAGAATGGCGTCTGGTCGGTCAGCAAGGCCACCGGCGAGGTCTGGGTCGCCACTAACGGCGCGCAGCAGGTGTCCTTGAATCAGGAGGAGGCGCTCAAGCCTGGCGACACCATTCGCACCGGCCGCAACGGCCGCGTGCTGCTGGTCCGCGGCGAGGAAACAATCCTGATCTCCCCCAACTCGGTCGTCGGCTTGCCGGCCGAGAAGAAGGAGGGACTCTCGACCACCATCATCCAGCAGGCTGGTTCGATCCTGCTCGAGGTCGAGAAGCGCAACGTCAAGCATTTTGAGGTCGAGACGCCTTACCTCGCCGCCGTCGTCAAGGGAACGCAGTTCAGCGTCACGGTGGGTGCGGGCAGCACCAAGGTCAGCGTGCTCCGCGGCCAAGTTGAAGTTTCCGACTTCAAGACGGGACAGATCGCCCAGGTCATGCCGGGGCAAGTGGCCACCGTCTTCGAGCATGGCAAGCCTGGTCTCGGCCTGAGCGGTGCGGGGACGTTCAATCCGATCGAGCAGGGTAAGCCCCGCGCCTCCACCATCGAGCGCATTCCCGTGCCGAAATCGGGACTGTCCGCACCGCGCAATGCCGCAAATGGCCATGCGATTCATGCGCTCGGTTCGATCGGCAAGGGGATCAAGATGGTCGGTGCGCCGATGCGGTCGCATCAGGCGACTGGGGGGCACGCCCCCAAGGCCGGCGTCGTGCGCATATCGAGCTCGCTCGGCGAGGTCAAGCTGAATTTCCACAAGGTGACGCGCGGGCTCGCCCATGGCGCCGTTGCCCCCGGACAGGTGCGCAGCGCGAATGCCAGCACAACTACCGAGACAGTCTGGAGCGATGGCAAGGCCAGCACGCAGGCATCCAACAGTGTCGTCCAAACCGCGGCAACGACTAGCGGTGCCGCAACAGCTGGCAGCAGTGCCTCGTCGGGCGCAAGCGCAGCGATAGCCAATAACGGAAACTCCGGTGGCAACGGCAATTCCGGTAATGGCAGCACCAATAATGGCAACGCCAACAATGCCGCCACCGGTAACGGCAGGGGCAACAACGGCGATGGGCGTGGCGGCGGTAACGGCAGCAACGGCCACGGCTACAACAGACACTAAGGCGATTTCCTAGGGGATGAGGGGCTCGCCGGTTGAAGCGGGCGCGGGGGAGGATTGGGTGAAACGCTATCGGCCGCATATTCTGGTTGTGATCGCGCTTGCGGTCGTGCTGTCCACGGGGTGGCATGGCGCGCTCCGCAATGCGCTCACCGACCTGCGGTTCGCCTGGCAATCGCGTGCTGCCAGCGGCAATGTCATCGTAGTGGCCATCGACGCGCCCTCGATCGACCAGATCGGAGTGTGGCCCTGGCCTCGCCGGCTGCACGCGGAGCTTCTGCATAGACTTGAAGCTGCCGGCGTGCAGGATGTGGCCTTCGACGTCGATTTCAGCACGCCGTCGGATCCGGCCTCCGACGAGGCTTTCGTCAAGGCGCTTCGGGACGTCGGCGGCTCGACGGTCCTGCCATCCTTCAAGCAGCCGGCGCCGAATGGCGGCGCGGCTTACATCAATCATCCCATGAAGCCGTTCAGCAACCAGTCTTGGCCGGCCGTCGTCAATGTCGCGGTCGAATCCGACGGACTCGTGCGTCGTTATCCGTTCGGCGAGAAGCTCGGTGACGCCTTGTTGCCGTCGATGGCCGTCGTGCTGGCTGGGCAGGACGCCAATCGGCGGCCACCCTTCCTGATCGACTTCAGTATTCGGGCGGCTTCCATCCCAAGTGTCTCCTATGTCGACGTGCTGCGCGGCGATGCCGCGACCTTGGACAAGGTGAGAGGCAAGAAGATCATCGTTGGTGCGACGGCGCTCGAACTGGGCGACCGGTTCAGCGTTCCGAATGGCCGCATCGTCTCTGGACCCGTCCTTCAGGCGCTCGCGGCGGAATCGATCCTCCAGAACCGGATGCTGCGCTGGACCTCCGATGCCGGCATGATGCTCGGCCTCGGCCTGATCTGCCTCTTGATGATCACTTCGTGGCGCCGCTTCGCACCGGGACTTCGCGTCGCAATCCTGATCGCAGCCGGTGCTGCCATCGAACTGGTCGCGACCCTTGTGCAGGCGAGATGGCCCTTCGTCATCGATACGTCGCTGTTCCACATCGCGATCATCGCTTATCTGACGGCGATCGCGCTGGACGAGATCGATTTCCGCAGCCTCCTGGGGCGCATCGCCGAGAGCCGCTTCCATCGTATCGCGATGTCGCTGGGCGATGGTCTCGTCTGCACAGACGAGGACCACCGGATTACGGTTTGGAATCCCGGCGCGAGCGCCATCTTCGGCTACCTGCCGGCCGAGATGATCGGTCGCCCGTTCGAAACGCTGTGCGCCGTGCCTGCGGACGGCGACGCGAGGCCGCCCATGCACGATGCCGCGCGCCAGTCGCTCCTGGTTCCCGGTGGCGCCGTCGTCGTCGAGTTCGAAGGGCGACGCAAGAACGGCGAGACATTCCCAGTCGAGGCGAGCTTCTCAGGCTGGCAGGGAACGGACGGCTTCCAGTATGGAGCGATCCTGCGCGACATCTCGGTGCGCAAGCGCGAAGCCGAACGCGTCAGGTATCTCGCCGAACATGATGCGCTGACAGGTCTTGCCAACCGCAACATGCTGCATGCGTCGCTCGCCAGTCTGATCACCGCGGCAGAGCATCGGTCTTCCAACGTCGCGCTGCTCGTGCTCGGGCTCGACGGCTTCCAGCAAATCAACGACATGCTCGGGCATGCCGCGGGCGACCGCGTGCTGCGGGCGGTCGCCGAGCGCCTGACGGCCGATTCCGGCGCCGGGGCGATCGTCGCGCGCCTCAGTGGCGACGAATATGCCATCGCGCTGGATTGCGCGGACGCCCGCGAGCCGATTGCCGAATTCACCGAGCGAATCGCGCGCGCGTTCGAAACGCCGCTCGCTACGGGCGCAAGGCAGCACCGGGTCAGAATCAGCATCGGCGTTGCCGTCCATCCCGACGGCGGGCGAAACGCTGATGATCTCCTCGGTAACGGCCACCTTGCACTGACCAAGGCGAAGCTGACGCGGCGCGGCAGCCACGTGATCTTCGAAAGTGCAATCAGGCAGGAGCTGGAGAACCGGCTAAGGCTCGAGAGTGAATTGGCGCTTGCCGCGGATCGCGGCGAATTCGAACTGTTCTATCAGCCCCAGGTTCGTCTGGTCGACGGCAGCCTGGTCGGAGCCGAAGCGCTCATCCGTTGGCGGCACCCAGTGCGCGGCTACGTCTCGCCTGCGGAGTTTATGCCGGTGGTCAACACTTCGGCTCTGTCCGAGCGGATCGCGAACTGGGTGATGGAGACCGCCTGCCGTCAGCGCGCGCCTGGGAAATATCCGGCAACGAGGTCCGCGTGGCGATCAACCTGTCGCCGTCCCAGCTTGATTCCGGTGACCTCGCGCATTCGGTTGCCGAATTGCTCGATGCGACGGGGCTGACACCCTCGCTGCTCGAACTCGAGGTCACCGAGGACATCCTGTTACACGACGAGGCCCGCGTGCTCGACATGTTCAAGCGGATCCAGGAGCTCGGCGTCCGCGTCCTGTTCGACGATTTCGGCACCGGCTATGCGAGCCTGAGCTATTTGAAGAAATTTCCGCTCGATGGGCTCAAGATCGACAGGTCGTTCGTCCTTGACCTGCTCACCGATTCCGATGATGCCGCGATCGTCGGCTCCACCATTGGTCTCAGCAGGCAGCTTGGGCTCACGGTCGTAGCTGAGGGCATCGAGACCCGCGCCACGGCCGACTTCCTGATCAGCATGGGATGCGCGGAAGGGCAGGGTTACTTCTTCGGCCGCCCTATGCCTTCCGAGGCGTTCGAACGGCAGTTCCTCACGATCGAGCGCGCCATCGTCAGCGCCGCCTAGACGGGCGGCTATCGGGTAAAGTCGCTAGCGCCGGCGCGCCACCGCGACGCCGAACAGGAAAGCAACGAACAGGCTGGTGAGCGGCGCTTCGCGCGTAATCGCCGCAACCGTCGAGAGCGGTCGACCCGGCTTTCGCGCTTCCTCGATCGCAGAGGTAAGACGGTCGACCGCTGCATGCAGGCCTCCGGCGACTTCACCGATCGTGCGGGATACATCTGTCGCTGCATCGATGGCGCGTTCGGCCATACCAGGTTGGGGATTGGACTGCGGTATCTCGGTGCTCAAGCGTGCGATCTCCAGGCCCGATGATGGAGACCGGCACCTTTGGCTATCCGCGCGAGCGCTCGTTTTGAACAGCGGGTCTGACGACCTTTGGCTATCCGCGACAGGCGCCGTGGTTTACATTTACGGCGGGTGCCGGCCTTGGATGGCAATTCGGCGCGGGGGATTTTGTTCCGGGATGATATGCCCACGGCGGACCTCCCCGGGAAACGACGGGTGCGAATCTCTGTTAGGCTGATGGTAGCCTTGCTGACATCAGGAGATTGCCGTGACCGATCGGATCGTGACGGATCGACCCCGGCGGATCGCCTTGCTCGGCGCTCCCATCGACATGGGAGCTTCGCAGCGCGGTACCTTGATGGGCCCTGCTGCGCTCCGCACCGCGGGCCTTGCGACACTGCTCGAGAGCCTCGATTTTGAGGTTGTCGACTACGGCGATCTTTCCGTGGCTGAGGTCCGAGACCTCGCCGACAAGCCGCCCGAGAAAGCCAATCACTACCGCGAGATCCAGCGCTGGACGCGCGTGCTAAGTCACAGAGGCTATGAGATCGCGAAAACCGGCGCACTGCCGATCTTCCTCGGCGGCGATCACACGCTGTCCATGGGGTCGGTCAATGCGATGGCGCGTCATTGGAAGGAACGCGACCGCGAGCTGTTCGTGCTCTGGCTCGATGCCCATACCGATTACAACACGCCGGAAACGACGATCACGGCCAATATGCACGGCATGTCGGCCGCGTTCCTGTGCGGGGAGCCTGGCCTCGACGGATTATTGGGCGATGATCCGCGCGCCTCGATCGACCCCGATAGGCTCGATCTGTTCGGCGCGCGTTCGGTTGACAAGCTCGAGAAAGAGTTGATGCGCGCGCGCCGGATCAGGGTCATCGACATGCGCCAGATCGACGAGTTCGGCGTCGCCGTGCTGATCCGGCGCGTCATCGAGCGCGTGAAGGCGAGCGGTGGCGTGCTGCATGTCAGCTTCGACGTCGATTTTCTCGACCCATGTGTGGCTCCGGGAGTCGGCACCACGGTGCCCGGTGGCGCGACCTATCGCGAGGCGCATCTGATCATGGAGCTGCTGCACGATTCAGGGCTGGTGGGGTCGGTGGACATTGTCGAGCTCAATCCGTTCCTCGACGAGCGCGGCCGGACCGCGCGTACCGCGGTCGAGCTGATTGGTAGCCTGTTCGGTCAGCAGATCACCGACCGGCCGACGCCGAGCAATGCCATCGCGCCGGGCGAGTGAAACCGGTTTGAACCGAAAAGGAGCGTATGTTCCCCGGCCTGGCCGGGAACTTGCCGGAGCCAGGGCGGGAACTAGGGGGACGCAATTGAATTAACCTGCGATAGGATAATTGCGGACCCTTCTGATGATGACGGCTGATCGTTTCGCGGATTCCATCTCTACGGCGCTTCGTCATCCCGGCGTGATCGCACTGATCGTGGCGGGCCTGACGATTGCAGCGATGCTGATCGTCGACCACGGCCCTTGGAGCCGCGCCAAGACCCAGCCGGCCCATATCGCGATGTACGCGACCACCGGGGAAGCTGCGCGCGCCGCGGGCGCTGCCGTGCTTCCGACCGAACCGAAGTCGCCGGTCGAGCCGGCACGGCCGGGGCCGAAGACGTCACCGACCGTCAATCCCGTGACACCGTAGCCTTATCGCTCTTCCGGGTCTCCTTCGTCCCTCTCATCAGCCGATCACGGACGAGCCGAGCAGGGCGAGGACGGCGAGCGCCATCAGTGCGGTGCCGAGCCAGCCCAGCGCGATCAGCCATGAGCGGGCCTTGAAGCGGCCCATGATCGTACTGCTCGAGACGATCAGCATCATCATTGCCATGATCGGGACGGCGACGATGCCGTTGAGCACTGCGCTCCACACCAGCATGTGTATCGAGTCGATCCCCGTGAAGCCGAGGCCGAAGCCGATGATGGTTGCGGCCGCGATGATCGTATAGAAGCCGACCGCCTTCTCGGGCTTCGCCTCCAGCGTGGCGCGCCAGCCGAAGATTTCGGCGACGCCGTAAGCCGCCGAGCCCGCCAGCACCGGGATCGCCAAGAGGCCCGTGCCGATGATGCCGAGCGCGAACAGCGCGAACGTGAAGTCGCCGGCGAGCGGCCGCAGCGCTTCGGCGGCCTCCGTCGCCGAATGGATCTTGGTCACGCCGTTGGCATTCAGCACCGATGCGGTGGTCAGGATGATGAAGAAGGCGATGCCATTGGACAGCAGCATGCCGGAGATGGTGTCGGCCCGGATGCGCGCGAGCACGGGATCGCCGCCGCTCGGCAGATCGCGCAACGGCCTGTCGTGCTTGCCCTGGTTCATCTCCTCGACCTCCTGCGAGGCCTGCCAGAAGAACAAATAAGGGCTGATGGTGGTGCCGAGCACGGCGACGACCATCAGAAAATAGTCGGCGCTGACATTCGCCTTGGGCCACACCGCGGCGAGCAGCGCCGTGCTCCACGGGATCTGCACGGTGAAGGCGGTGGCGACGTAGGCAAACAGCGCCAACGTGAGGAATTTCAGCACCGGCGAATAGCGGCGATAGGGCAGGAAGATCTCGAGCAGGGTCGAGCCGGCCGCGAAGATCAGCGCGTGTTCGTGCTGGAGCCCGCCGATCACGAGCGCCAGCGCCTGCGCCATCGCCGCGATATCCGCCGCGATGTTGAACGTGTTGGCGGCGACGAGCATGGACACGAGCGCGAGCACCGCCCAGCGCGGCGCCAGCTGCATGACGTTGGCGGCGAGACCCCTTCCGGTGACCCGGCCGATCCGGGCGCTGACGAGTTGAATCGCGATCATGAACGGCGTGGTCAGAAACACCGTCCAGAGCAGCCCGTAGCTGAATTGCGCGCCGGCCTGCGAATAGGTAGCGATGCCCGAGGGATCGTCGTCGGCCGCACCGGTGATCAGGCCCGGCCCCAGCCTTTTCAGCAGGGACGGCGCGGACTTGCTCGAGGCGTCGGCGCTGCCATGCTTGGCGGGTCGGTGTTTCGATCGGGTCGACAGGGGCAGGCCTTCCGCAATTTCGAAGTCAACGATTAAGCCCGATTATAGCCGGAAAGTTCCCGCGCCGGCTGGGATTCTATTCTGATAATGCGAATTTCGTTTGACTCGTCGGGCAAAACAGGTGTAGAAGTGGATCATCGCAAGAGCCCGTGGATGTGCATGCCGGCGGCTCGCCGGCAGGTCTCCTCGGCGCTATTTGATGCTGACGAACATGCCCCAGGCCGCGGCCAGCGCGGCGCCCGTAAAGACGAGCACCGGATTGTCGCAGAACGCGCTGCCATAGCGGCACACGTCTGCGCCCAACTGGCCGAGCTCATGGCGGCTGGCGGAGTAGAACAGTCCCGACAGCCCCATCAATGCAGCGGCGACGTAATACATCGGTGGTCTCTCCGAATCTGTCCCGATTGCGTCGTCCGCAACGGGAGCAAAAGCGACATGTCCCAGCATGGCGCGAAGAGATTTCGTTCCGCCAAATCCGATGTGCTGGATTTAGATAAAGTTTGACGGGAGTGCCGATCGTTCACGATGCGGACAGACGCTATCCGCCTGAAAGCAGACCTATTCTGCTCACATTGAGTTTTGTCGCTTGTGGACCCATAGCTGTCTGCGGGCCTTGCAAAATGCGGGTTCGCTGCAGGAGTGCCAGGCTTTAGCTGATAATCTCCTTGACCTTGATGCCGCGCAAGGCCTCGATGCAGTCAGCTACCAAATGCAAGAGCTCTTGCCGCTTTATGCTTTTCACCTGACGGCCTTCCATATTGATGAGAATGAATCTCGCCATGTCGTAGGCGACTTCAAACTGCGATTTGCCGGTAACCTCGATTCTTTCGGCCATTTCGCTCCCCGCTAGTTGTAATTGGAAAGTAGGAGCCTATTGGAAAGCGCGTGGCCAAGTCGAGTCTGTCATCCTTTGCGGTTAGATCATATCGGCTTAAACGTCCGCTGGCGCGGCAACCTCGAAATGCAGAGCATTAAACTAGTCAGCTTCTGGCCCATCATCTGTGATCTCGGAGAATGTCCGCTCTTCCGCCGTCGGCGGTTGACGGTGCCGCCGCTGCGAACGCCCTCCGCGTAGCACGAGGCGGTTCCCTGGAGACGCCGGCTTGGGTGAGCGCGCCGACGATGCCGCCCGTGGCCGCGCCCGCGGCCGCGCCGGTTCGACGATGCGATGCCGCAGCACCGTTCGCGGGGATCTGCGTCCAATTGTGCACACAAGCAGGCTGGAGATGATGTGAAGCCCGCTCACGAAACACGGCTGAAACAATCCTGAAACTCGATTGTCCTGAACTCCTCAGCCGCGGGCCCCGACCAACGAAGCGAAAAGGAGACAATCATGATCCAGATCGGTTCGAAGGAAGAAGTCGCGTTGCTCTTGGCGCTGTTCGGCACCCACACTCAGCCGGTCAGGAAGCCGAAGCCGAAATCCTCGCGCGGGTGAGGCGTGATTCCCATGCCGGGTTTGGCCGATTGCCAGAGCCTCCTGCGTCTCTTGATCGCGAGGGGAGATCCCCAGGCGATCCCGCTCGCCGAAAATGCCATCGATCAGTATCTTGCCATCACGCCGGCCGGCGCGCGCGGGCGCGGCCTGCGCGAGCTCCAGCGCGACGCACGCGACCAGCACGGGGCTGCGGTCGGCGTGCAGCGCTCGTTCGCGGAGACGGTGGACGCCTACATCACACGCAAGCTGACGGAGGAGCGCGTGGGCGCCGAGGGGTGACGGGTCTCGCGCCCGGAACAATCCGTTGATTCAATCGAGTTTTTTCGTTCCGCCGAGCAACCTTTGGCCGCCCCGGGCCTATCAAGGCAAAGGGTTGCCAAGATGCCCCGATACTATTTCGACCTTCGCGACGAGAACGGAATAGCGCTCGACGAGGAAGGGCTGGAACTGGCCAGCACGCGCGCCGTTCAGGCCGAAGCCGCCAGGTCGCTGGCCGACATGGCGCGCGACGCCGTGCTCTCCGCGCCCCCGACAAGCAACAGGCAGACGATGGCGATCGACGTTCGCGACGTCGACGGTCCCGTAATGCAGGTGACGTTCTCGTTCGCCATCGAGAGTTACACGACGCCGTCGCACGCGCGCGATCATTGACGTGTGAGCAGATACGGCGGCTGATCGGGCTCCAGCACGGCGACCTTGCGGCCGAGCTGCCAGACCTCGACATTACCGTGCCGGGTGAACTGCCGTGCGAAGGTGAGGGCGGAGGCGTCGGACGTCGCCTCGAACGCCTCGGCGGAGCGGAAGACGCCGTCATCGCCGACGAGGTAAGCGCGATATTGATGGCATTCATCGGTCATGTCGGGGCCCTCAGGCCGGGGGAATGCAGCCAGGCGTCGATCTGCATCGCCGTCTCGTCCTGCCGCGCCTTGCGCAGCAGCATCTCGCGGCGGCGCCCCGGCGCCAGCGCGCGGGCTTCCTCGCGACAGCGTGCGGCTTCGTCTGCGAGCCGTTCGGTAAGTGTCTTGGTCTGCTTGAAACGACGACGCGGTTGCATGGCGCATCTCCCTTGTTCGACGTAGGGCGGGAGCGCAATCAGGCGTTCTCATCACCGATCTCATGCCACGGGCCGTGCGGTGATGGATTAACCCTACGCCTCCGCTTGTGGGGAGTCAGTATCTTTTGATACGTAGCGAGAACGAATTTTCGAGAGCAAGTTCAGCCGTTTGAGCCAGTTACTCATCTTGAGTGCAGGCCATGCCAAAGTTCGATTTTGAACCAAGGCGACCCGTGATAGTTTACATGGCATCATCGGCCGAGGTTCTGCCCGTAGGCGTCGGTGGCTGAGAGACAGCGCGTGCTCCCGCTTGCAAAGCAAGGGAGCACGGCCATGCCTGATGACGCCAATCACACGAGCCGCATTGACGACGAGGCTGCCGCGATCGCGAAGCAGACCGTGCATATGCGCGACATCCTTGCGCGATCGTTGGTGATCCTGAAGCAGGCGGTGCCGGACACGTTTCTGGGCCGCAAGACCCACGAGCCTTTCCCCTGCGCGCCTAGCTCTTCGCCGGAGCAGAAGCGCTGACTGTCAGCGCGATCGCGACTGTCGGCAGCAGGCCGGTTTGCAGCGCGCGGGTTTGGCTGGCATGGGCGCAAATGGCCTGCGCGAGCGCGCGTTCGCGCATCAGCGCGAGGCGAAGCCGTTCGGCTTCGAGGAGGGGCGGCATCGGCGCGCGCCAACAAGGGATCGGCCATTGATCCGTGCATGGCGGCTTCAACACCTGCCCTGCCGCTTGTTCCTGGTCGCGGCAACTTGCCCGGCGCCCACGGGGTCGTGAACCAATCGTGACGGCCATGGCCGTAACGGACCGGACGCCGCAAGAGTATCACCGGCAACCCGCAAGAAGCGGGGAGCAGCCAGGGGAAGACCACGTCCAATGCAAGCAGCCTTCAAAATCGCCGAAGCCGGCGGCGGATCCTATCGCCTTCTCGCCATCCTGCGCTGGGTCATGGTGATCATCTTCGTCTCGTTCGGCATGCAGAAATTCACGCCGCGTTATTCGGTGGCACTGGCGATGTGATGGATTTGATGTTGACCCTCAACGCGGCGCTGGCGAATTCTTGATTGCGCTCCTCAGTGAGGCCAATCGCGTGATGAAATGCAATCGCTGCGTCCAATATCTTTTCGACGTGCGCCCGGAAGGACGGCAGCGTAAACTTATACTCTATGGGGTCGTAGTTTCCATGTCGGTTTCTCTGAATGAAAGTAACTTCGGTCGGCGAATGATCGATAAAAGAATGCGCGAATACGTTCCTCAGGCTTTCGTTCTGGATGACTTTGAGGCTGGCTAAGATCGTCGATTTTTGAGGATCGTTACTGCGCTTTACCAGCGCGGTGAGTAAACGGGCTTTGCGGTTGAAGTCCATTCCGGCGGTCAGAAGATGGGTCTCGTCATCGGGTAGTTCGAGAAACTTTCCAACTGCGCAGTCGATCGCGAGTTCGGTTGCTTGCCAGATGCCGAAGAATCGGCCGAATTCGGAAGTGAATTCGTCGGTAACAGCGAGATTTTTGTCGGTCATAAAGCCCCCCAAGGCCGAAGCTG
>NZ_PSRT01000063.1 GCF_004212635.1 Bradyrhizobium genosp. SA-3
CCGGCCGCGGCCGCGAAGGCGCCGCCGGCTGATGCGCCGCTCGCCCCGTCCGTGCGCAAGCTGTCGGCCGAGACCGGCATCGACGCTTCGACCGTTCCGGGCTCCGGCAAGGACGGCCGCGTCACCAAGGGCGACATGCTCGCTGCGATCGAGCGTGCGGCCTCCGCGCCGACCCCGGTCAACCAGCCCGCCGCCGCCGTTCAGGTGCGCGCGCCGTCGCCGGCCGATGACGCCGCCCGCGAGGAGCGCGTCAAGATGACCCGGCTGCGCCAGACCATCGCGCGCCGGCTCAAGGACGTGCAGAACACCGCGGCCATGCTCACGACCTTCAACGAGGTCGATATGACCAACGTCATGGCGCTGCGTGCCCACTACAAGGACGCGTTCGAGAAGAAGCATGGCGCCAAGCTCGGCTTCATGGGCTTCTTCACCAAGGCCGTCGTGCAGGCGCTGAAGGACATCCCGGCCGTCAACGCCGAGATCGACGGCAGCGACCTGATCTACAAGAACTACTACCACGTCGGCGTTGCCGTCGGCACCGACAAGGGCCTCGTCGTTCCCGTGGTGCGCGACTGCGACCACAAGTCGATCTCCGACATCGAGAAGAGCATCGCTGATTTCGGTCGCCGTGCCCGCGACGGCCAGCTCAAGATCGACGAGATGCAGGGCGGCACCTTCACCATCACCAATGGCGGCATCTACGGCTCGCTGATGTCGACGCCGATCCTGAACGCGCCGCAGTCCGGCATTTTGGGCATGCACAAGATCCAGGAGCGGCCGATGGTCGTCGGCGGCAAGGTCGAGGTCCGCCCGATGATGTACCTCGCGCTCTCCTACGATCACCGCGTGATCGACGGCAAGGAAGCCGTCACCTTCCTGGTCCGCGTCAAGGAGAGCCTGGAAGATCCGGCGCGTCTGGTGCTCGATCTCTGATCCCTGATGCTTTGCGAGCGCCGTCGCGACTGACGCGACGGCGCATGTCGAACCATGGAGGCGCGCGTGACGGATAAAGTCGTTGTCATCACCGGCGGCAGCCGCGGCATCGGACGGGCGACCGCGCTCGCGGCGGCCGCGCGCGGCTTCCGCGTCGTTGTCGGCTATGCCAGCAACAAGCAGGCTGCGGACGAGGTCGTGGCCGCGATCGAAGCCAAGAACGGCAAGGCCATCGCGGTGAAATGCGATGTCGCCGAGGAAAGCGACATCATCGAACTGTTCAAGCAGGCCGACAAGTTCGGCACGCTTGGCGCGCTCGTCAACAATGGCGGCATTGTCGGCAAGAGCGGCGTGCGCGTCGACGAGATGTCGGCCGAGCGCATCCAGCGCGTGATGGCCGTCAACGTCACCGGCTCGATCCTCTGCGCGCGCGAGGCGGTGAAGCGGATGTCGACCAAGCACGGCGGCAAGGGCGGCGTCATCGTCAATCTGTCGTCGGTCGCGGCCAAGCTCGGCTCGCCGAATACTTATGTCGACTATGCGGCGTCCAAGGGGGCGATCGATTCCTTCACCATCGGCCTCGGCTATGAGGTTGCGAACGAAGGCATTCGCGTCGCGGGCATTCGCCCGGGCCTGATCGACACCGAAATCCACGCTGCCGGCGGCGAGCCCGACCGCGCCCAACGTCTGGCCCATCTGGTGCCGATGAAGCGCGTCGGCACCGCCGACGAAATCGCCAACGCCATCGTCTGGCTGATCTCGGACGAGGCCTCCTACGTCACCTCAGCCATTCTCGATGTGTCCGGCGGACGCTGACACATCCTCACGCTAAACCTACGGGACTTTCTCTCATGGCTACCTACGATCTCGTCGTCATCGGCACCGGACCGGGCGGTTATGTCTGCGCGGTGCGCGCAGCCCAGCTCGGCATGAAAGTCGCCGTGGTCGAAAAGAACGCCACGCTCGGCGGCACCTGCCTCAATGTCGGCTGCATGCCGTCGAAGGCGCTGCTGCACGCCTCCGAAATGTTCGAGGAAGCCGGCCATTCCTTCGCGAAAATGGGCGTGAGCGTTTCCGCGCCGAAGCTCGATTTGCCCGCGATGATGAACTTCAAACAGCAGGGCATCGACGGCAACGTCAAGGGCGTCGAGTTCCTGATGAAGAAGAACAAGGTCGACGTGCTCAAGGGCACCGGCAAGATTCTGGGCACCGGCAAGGTGGAGGTCTCCGCCGACGGCAAGGCGCAGGTGGTCGAGACCAAGAACATCGTCATCGCCACCGGCTCGGACATCGCGCGTCTCAAGGGCATCGAGATCGACGAGAAGCGCATCGTCTCCTCGACCGGCGCGCTGTCGCTGGAGAAGGTGCCAGGCAGATTGCTGGTCATTGGCGCGGGCGTGATCGGGCTCGAACTTGGCTCTGTGTGGCGCCGGCTCGGATCCGAAGTCATGGTGGTCGAATTCCTCGATCGCATTCTGCCTGGCATGGACGGCGAGGTCGCACGGCAATTCCAGCGGATGCTTGAAAAGCAGGGATTTGCATTCAAGCTCGGTTCGAAGGTCACCGGCGTCGAAGCCAACAGCAAGGCATTGCTCGCGAAAATCGAACCGGCTGCCGGCGGTGCCGCCGAGACCATTGAAGCCGACGTCGTTCTGGTCTGCATTGGCCGCTCGCCCTACACCGACGGCCTCGGCCTGAAGGAAGCCGGCGTCGCGCTCGACGCACGCGGCCGCGTCCAGATCGATCCGCATTTCGCCACCAGCCTGAAGGGCGTCTACGCCATCGGCGACGTCGTCGCAGGACCCATGCTTGCGCACAAGGCCGAGGATGAGGGCGTCGCGGTCGCCGAGATCATCGCAGGGCAAGCCGGCCACGTGAACTACGACGTCATCCCGGGCGTCGTGTATACCACGCCGGAAGTGTCCTCCGTCGGCAAGACCGAGGAGGAACTCAAGCAAGCCGGCGTCGCCTATACCGTCGGGAAGTTTCCCTTTACCGCCAACGGCCGTTCCAAGGTCAATCAGACCACCGATGGTTTTGTGAAGATTCTCGCAGATGCGAAGACCGATCGCGTGCTCGGCGTGCACATTATCGGCCGCGAAGCCGGCGAAATGATCCATGAAGCCTGCGTTCTCATGGAATTTGGCGGCAGTGCGGAGGATCTCGCCCGCACCTGCCACGCGCATCCGACCCGCTCGGAAGCGGTCAAGGAAGCCGCGCTTGCAGTCGGCAAGCGGGCCATCCATATGTAGCCACGGCCCGAGCCGAATCGGGCGGGACAACACATGCTGCGCCGCCTTCTTCAACCGGTCTGGGTCCTGCTTGCGATCGTCTTCCTGATCGAAGCCTGGCTGTGGGACCATCTCGAGCCGATCGTTGCAAAAGTCGTCGCAGCCATCCCGCTTGCGCGCTTCAAGCAATGGCTGACGGAGCGCGTCGATGCGCTGTCGCCGGCCATGACGCTGATCGTGTTCGCGGTCCCCATCATCCCGCTGTTTCCGCTCAAGCTGGTCGGCCTGTGGCTGCTCGCGCACGAATACTGGACCAGTGCGGTGTTCACGATCGTGTTCGCGAAGATGCTCGGCGTCGGCGTCACCGCCTTCGTGTTCGACGTGACGCGCGACAAGCTCCTGGAGATGCACTGGTTCGAGCGGATCTATGAGCTGGTGCTGAAAGTGCGCGCCAAGGCCGCCGAGCTGGTCGACCCGATCAAGCGGCGCATTCGCGAGCTGATCACCGGCGACGGGGAGGGGTGGTCGTCACGGACGCTCCGCCTGATCCAGCGTTTCAGGAAGAGCGTGCACGAGGCGCGGTGATTTTCTTGCGGCAGTCTCTGTGTTGAGTCTCCGCTTGTGCCAAACCTCAGGTGTCGTCCCGGCCTAGTGCGCAATTGCGCACTAGGCCGGGACGACGGCTGAGCAAGGCTTGACAGCGTTCCCTCAATGCAAATGCAGCAGATGCGGCCACCACAGGCCGAGCGCGGTCATGATCAGGCCTGCGAGCGTCAGCACGCCGCTGACATAGGCCAGCGCGAACATGCCGGTGATGATGGTGGCTGACGCCAGCACGATGCCGATCTGGAACGCGGCCGAGGCCAGCTCGAAGTGGTGGTACTTCGCGGTCGCCTCGTCGCGATCGTGCTCGGCATGCTTGGCCTTCTCGGCGAGCTGCTCGGTGCCCTCGCCGGTCTCGGGCTCGGAGCGGTAGCGCTGCGCGGTCTTGGTCCAGTCGTCGACCTGCTTCTGCACCGCCGCCTTCATGGCGTCGTCGCTCGTGCCACCCAGCGTGAGCTTGCCCTGCTCGGCCGCGGTCGCCACTACGGTGCGGCGGATGCTCTTGGCCTGAAAGAACGCCCAGAGATTGGCGGCCTCGACGTTCTTGCTGATCGATTCGGTCTGGGCGCCCTTGCCGAGCGTCTCCGAGACCGCCAGGAATAGCGCCAGAACGGCGATCAGGAGCGCGATCTTCTTGTTCGAGCCGGACGCGTGTTCGGCGTGCTCGGCATGCTCCATGCTTTCATGTGCGCTCATATGTCCTCCTGATCGGTTCCCCACGATTGACCGAACCGCGTGCGCCGCGCAAGAGGCAAGCAAGTTATGACATCAGTGTGTCACCGCCGCGGATGCGCGCTGGCATAGACTTCGAGCAGCCGCTCGGAATCGACGCCGGTATAGACCTGCGTGGTCGAGAGCGAGGAATGGCCGAGCAGTTCCTGGATGGCGCGCAAGTCGCCGCCGCGCGAGAGCAGATGCGTGGCGAAGGAATGGCGGAGCGCGTGCGGGGTGGCGCTGTCGGGCAGGCCGAGCGCGCCGCGCAGCCGCTCCATCGCGAGTTGGATAATGCGCGGGCTCAAGGGCCCGCCGCGCGCGCCGACGAAGATCGGGCCCTCGGCGGGCAGGGGATAGGGGCACATCGCAACGTACTCTTGCACGAGCTCGAGCACGTTCTGCAGCACCGGCACCATCCGGGTCTTGTTGCCTTTGCCTGTCACGACGAGCACGTCGCCCTCGCCCGGCCGCGGCACTTCGCGGCGCTTCAGGCCGAGCGCTTCGGAGATGCGCAGGCCCGAGCCATACAGCAGCGCCATCACCGCGGCATCGCGCGCCAGAATCCAGGTCTCGCGTTCCTCGCCGGCGCGTTCGTCGGCATCGGCAAGCCGTTTGGCCGACGCCATCGGCAGCGGCTTTGGCAGGCTTTTCGCGACTTTTGGCGCGCGGATCGCGGACAACGCGCCGACCTTGCCCTTGCCTTCGCGCTCGAGAAATCGGCCGAACGAGCGCAGGCCCGCGAGCGCGCGCATCAGCGAGCGGCCGGCAATGTCGTCGGCCCGGCGCATCGCCATGAAGGCGCGCACATCAGTGGCTTCCAGCGCGGCGAACCGCGCGAGCGTGACGCGCTCGCCCCAATGAGCGCAGAGAAAATCCAGGCATTGCCGCAAGTCGCGGCCATAGGCCTCCAGCGTCTTCGGCGACAGTCGCCGCTCGGCGCCGAGATGCGACAGCCAGCGCGCCATCTCCTGCGCGATCGAGGGATCGGCGCTGGCGAGCTCGGTGGGTGGGGCAGCCGCTTTGCTCATGCGCTCTGGACGTGGTGATTCCGCACAGTATATCGCATCACACTCGTTTATCGTTCGCTAAGGCCGCCCGGTGGCGCTAGCCTCGATACCCCAGGTTCCGATTCTCAATCCATGGATCACACACTGCGCAGCCCCGCCACCGCCAACGCGACCCGCATGGTCGACGTGCTGGTGCCGGTCGCGCTCGACCAGACCTATTCCTACAAGGTGCCGCGCGGCATGGAGCTGAAGGCGGGCGATCTCGTCGGCGTGCCGCTCGGCCCGCGCGAGGTGCTGGCGGTGGTCTGGGCCGAAAACGCCAATCCCGATCCGCGCCTGCACAACCGTCTCAAGGACGTCAGCGAGAAGCTCGACATCCCGCCGTTGAAGCCGGAGCTGCGCTCGGTCGTCGACTGGGTCGCCAATTACACGCTGAGCCCGCGCGGCATGGTGCTGCGCATGTGCCTGCGGATGGGCGAGAATCTCGGCCCCGAACGGGCGCGCGCCGGCGTGCGCCTGGTCGGCGATCCGCCGAAGCGACTGACGCCGGCGCGGCAGCGCCTGATCGCGGTGCTGTCGGACCGGCTCCTGCACGGCAAGTCCGAGGCCGCCAAGGAGGCTGGCGTCTCGGCCGGCGTGATCGACGGCCTCGTCGATGAAGGCACGCTCACGGTCGAACCGATGCCGCCGCCTCCGCCGCCGCCCGCACCCGATCCGGATTTTGGCCGGCCGGATTTCACGCCGCTCCAGCGCGCCGCGGTCGACACGATGCGCGCGCTCGCCGCCAACGGCACCTTCCACGTCGCGTTGCTCGACGGCGTCACCGGCTCGGGCAAGACCGAGGTCTATTTCGAGGCGATTGCGGAAGCCATCCGCCGCGGCAAGCAGTCGCTGATCCTGATGCCGGAGATCGCGCTGACCGGCCAGTTTCTCGACCGCTTCGCGCAGCGCTTTGGCGTGCGGCCGATCGAATGGCATTCGGAGCTGACGCCGCGCACCCGCGCGCGCAATTGGGCGGCGATCTCCACAGGCAGCGCGCCGGTCGTGGTCGGCGCGCGCTCGGCGCTGTTTCTGCCTTACGCCAATCTCGGCCTCATCGTCGTCGATGAAGAGCACGACCAGGCCTACAAGCAGGATGACGGCGTGCATTACCACGCCCGCGACATGGCCGTGGTTCGCGCGCATATCGCCAAAATTCCGGTCGTGCTGGCCTCCGCGACGCCGTCGGTCGAGTCCGAGGTCAATGCGCGCAAGAACCGCTATCAGCGCATCGCGCTGCCCTCGCGCTTCGGCGGCCAGCACATGCCGCATATCGAGGCCATCGACATGCGCCGCGAGCCGCCCGCGCGCGGCCGCTTCATCTCACCCCGGCTAGCCGGCGAGATCAAGACCGCGATCGAGCGGCGCGAGCAGGCGCTGTTGTTCCTCAATCGCCGCGGCTATGCGCCGCTGACACTGTGCCGTGCCTGCGGCCATCGCTTCGCCTGCACCATCTGCGATGCCTGGCTGGTCGATCACCGTTTTCGTCAGCGCCTGGTCTGCCATCACTGCGGCTTCTCGATGCCGCGCCCGCACATTTGTCCGAACTGCTCGGCGGAGGAATCGCTTGTGGCGGTCGGCCCCGGCGTCGAGCGCCTGCAGGAGGAGGCGGCCGCGCTATTCCCGGACGCGCGCACCATGGTGCTGTCGAGCGACCTCATCACCTCGATCGAGACGATGCGCAGCGAGCTCGCCGAGATCGCGGAGGGGCGCGTCGACATCATCATCGGCACGCAGCTGGTGGCAAAAGGCCACAACTTCCCGCGGCTCAATCTGGTCGGCGTAGTCGATGCGGATCTCGGCCTTAGCAATGGCGACCCGCGTGCGGCGGAACGCACCTGGCAATTGCTCAACCAGGTGATCGGCCGCGCCGGGCGCGAGCAGGGCCGCGGCGTCGGCTATCTCCAGACCCACCAGCCCGATCATCCCGTGATGAAGGCGCTGATCGCCTGCGATCGCGAGGCCTTTTACGACAGCGAGATCGACCTGCGCGAACGCACGCTCTATCCGCCGTTCGGCCGGCTTGCGAGCCTGATCATCTCCGCGGGCGACCGCCCGAGCGCGGAAGGCTTTGGCCGCCGGCTGGTGGCGCTGGCGCCGCGCGACGAGCGCGTGGTGGTGCTAGGACCGGCGGAAGCGCCGCTCGCGGTCATCAAGGGCCGCTACCGCTTCCGCATCCTGGTGAAATCGGCGCGCGGCTTCGATCTGTCGGATTATCTGCGCAACTGGCTCGCTGTGTGCCCGAAGCCGAAGGGCAATCTCAAGCTCGAAGTGGACGTCGATCCGCAGAGCTTTTTGTAAGGGGGGGCGCTCACTCTCCACGTCATTGCGAGGAGCCCTTGCGACGAAGCAATCCAGAGTCTCTCCGCGGAAAGACTCTGGATTGCTTCGCTTCGCTCGCAATGACGAAGGAAACAAAAAAAGCCCGCGGTCCCCCAAGACCACGGGCTTGTTTCAGGCGCGCATCAAACTGATGAAAACTGCGCGTGCGAGGCGCTTGGAGCGCGCCTTAGGAGACGACTTCCGCAGTGACGCGGCCGACGCCGGCGCCGGTGAGGCCGATGGCGCGGGCAGCGCCGGTGGAGAGGTCGAGCACACGGCCGCGAATGAACGGGCCACGGTCATTGATGGTGACGATGACGCTCTGGCCGCGGTGGGTAACGCGCAGCTTGGTGCCGAACGGCAGCGAGCGGTGCGCCGCGGTCAAGGCGTTCTGGTTGAAGCGCTGGCCCGAGGCGGTCCGGCTGCCGGACTCGTTGCCGTAATAGGAGGCCATGCCGGAGAAGCCGCGGCCCGTGCCCGACGACGGCGTCATCGCGGCGTTGGCATTGCGCCAATCGGAGCTCGCGTTGGTATCGTTCTGAACGTGGTGGCGGTGATGATGGTGATGCCGGTGATGCCTGGATTTAGCGGAAGCTTCGGTGGCAGTTCCACCGATGACGAGAGTTGCGGCAACGAAAGCAATCGCCGTGCGCGGCCGGGTCACAAAGCCCAGCGTCTTCAAAGACAGCATTTAGTGGTCCCTAAGCTAGTATTGCCACATATGTGGCTAGTGGAGCCCCCATCAGTTTGTGAGCGGGATCGCGTTTCCTTTCGCAATGCGGCGTGAATTGGGCAGTAAATCTGTTCTGTTTCGTCATGAAATATCTTGTTACCTGCCTCTGATATTCAGGCGATGTTCCGTAATCTTTTGCTTTAACAATTCATTTACCAGTCCATTACTTGCGAATACTGTAGAGTGAAGTCATCGCCGTCAGCGTTTAGAATTGGGTAAGTATTCCTCGAGTGGAACCGACGTGACGGGATTCACGTCTCTGCGATCCGTGTTCATGGCGGCTATGCGCTAAGAGCAGGAACCAATGGACGCCGGCCGGCTGCAAGGCTCGCGGCAATTCCGTGGTGCGGCAGGTCGTCATCAACGTCATTCGGGGCGTGCGACGAACTGGCAACAGAACCCTTGCCTTTAATTTGGCGTCATGTTGCACCTGCGCGCCTGCTATGTTAGCAAAGCCGCGATTTTAACGAGCCCGGCACCTCCCGTGCTGGTCGAAAATCGAAGTCCCGCTTGAATTCCAAGGGCTTGGATCGCTAGGCGCCGCTTCGTGGCGACGGTTTTTCCCTTGCGAGTTTGACAGCAAAAAGAGCGCGTCTGTGGCTGCAGAAGATACGTCCGTTTCAGGTGTGTCCGGCCGTTATGCAACGGCCTTGTTCGAACTGGCCCGCGACCAGAAAGTGGTCGACGAGGTCAAAGCCGATCTCGACAAATTCGATGCCTTGCTCAACGAAAGCGCCGATCTGAAGCGCCTCGTCCGCAGCCCGGTGTTCGCGGCCGACGCCCAGTCCAGGGCCCTGTCGGCCGTGCTGGCCAAGGCCGGCATCGCCGGCATCTCCGCCAATTTCCTGAAAGTGCTGACCGCCAATCGCCGCCTGTTCGCGGTGTCGGACGTCATCCGCGCCTACCGCGCCCTCGTCGCCAAGTTCAAGGGCGAGACGACGGCCGACGTCACCGTGGCGGAAGCGCTCTCGGACAAGAATCTCGACGCCCTCAAGGTTGCCCTGAAGTCGGTGACCGGCAAGGACGTCGCGCTGAACGTGAAAGTGGATCCCTCGATCATCGGTGGCCTCGTCGTCAAGCTGGGCAGCCGCATGGTGGATGGTTCGCTTCGCACCAAACTCAATTCGATCAAGCACGCGATGAAAGAGGCAGGCTGATGGACATCCGCGCCGCGGAAATTTCCGCGATCCTCAAGGACCAGATCAAGAATTTCGGCCAGGAAGCTGAAGTCTCCGAAGTCGGACAGGTGCTGTCCGTCGGCGACGGTATCGCCCGCGTCTACGGTCTGGACAACGTCCAGGCCGGTGAAATGGTCGAGTTCGAGAACGGCACCCGCGGCATGGCGCTGAACTTGGAGACCGACAACGTTGGTATCGTTATTTTCGGTGCCGACCGCGAGATCAAGGAAGGTCAGACCGTCAAGCGCACCCGCGCCATCGTGGACGCGCCGGTCGGCAAGGGCCTGCTCGGCCGCGTCGTCGACGCGCTCGGCAATCCCATCGACGGCAAGGGTCCGATCCAGGCCGACAAGCGCATGCGCGTCGACGTCAAGGCGCCCGGCATCATTCCGCGCAAGTCGGTGAACGAGCCGATGGCGACCGGCCTCAAGGCGATCGACGCCCTGATCCCGATCGGCCGCGGCCAGCGCGAGCTGATCATCGGCGACCGCCAGACCGGCAAGACCGCGATCGCGCTCGACACCATCCTGAACCAGAAGCCCCTCAACGCGCAGCCGGACGAGAACATCAAGCTGTACTGCGTCTACGTCGCGGTCGGCCAGAAGCGTTCGACCGTCGCCCAGTTCGTGAAGGTGCTGGAAGAGCAGGGCGCGCTCGAATACTCGATCGTCGTCGCCGCCACCGCCTCGGATCCGGCGCCGATGCAGTACATCGCGCCGTTCACCGGCTGCACCATGGGCGAGTACTTCCGCGACAACGGCATGCACGCGGTCATCATCTATGACGATCTGTCCAAGCAGGCCGTCGCCTACCGCCAGATGTCGCTGCTGCTGCGCCGCCCGCCGGGCCGCGAAGCCTATCCGGGCGACGTGTTCTATCTGCACTCCCGCCTGCTCGAGCGCGCGGCGAAGCTGAACAAGGACCAGGGCTCGGGCTCGCTGACCGCGTTGCCGGTCATCGAAACCCAGGCCAACGACGTGTCGGCCTACATCCCGACCAACGTCATCTCGATCACCGACGGCCAGATCTTCCTGGAAACCGACCTGTTCTTCCAGGGCATCCGTCCCGCGGTGAACGTCGGTCTGTCGGTGTCGCGCGTCGGCTCCTCGGCGCAGACCAAGGCCACCAAGAAGGTCGCCGGCAAGATCAAGGGCGAGCTGGCGCAGTACCGCGAAATGGCGGCGTTCGCGCAGTTCGGCTCCGACTTGGACGCCTCGACCCAGCGCCTGCTCAACCGCGGTTCGCGCCTGACCGAGCTGCTGAAGCAGCCTCAGTTCGCGCCGCTGAAGATGGAAGAGCAGGTTTGCGTGATCTGGGCCGGCACCAACGGCTACCTCGATCCGCTCCCGCTCAACAAGATCAAGGCGTTCGAGGACGGTCTGTTGTCGCTGCTGCGCGGCAAGAACGTCGAGATCCTCAACTCGATCCGCGACACCCGCGACCTCAGCGACGACACCGCTGCCAAGCTGAAGTCGGTAGTCGAGGGCTTCGCGAAGTCTTTCGCATAAGGCCATTGTGGCCGGGCTAAAGCGCGAAGCGCGTCTTCGCATCTGATGTCCCGGCCATCCACGCGTCACCGCGTGGAGCGAGAAGACGTGGATGCCCGGGACAAGCCCGGGCATGACGACTGGGATAGGCTAGCGGCTTGATCGTAAGGATCGAACCGCCGGGGTGAACGAAGAATGGCGTCACTTAAAGACATGCGGGTGCGCATCGCCTCCACCAAGGCGACGCAAAAGATCACCAAGGCGATGCAGATGGTCGCCGCCTCCAAGCTGCGCCGCGCGCAGACCGCCGCGGAAGCGGCGCGTCCCTATGCCGACAAGATGAGCGCGGTGATCGGTAACATCGCCAGCGCCGCCGCCGGTTCGCCCGGCGCGCCCAAGCTGCTTGCCGGCACCGGCAGGGACCAGGTTCATCTTCTGCTGGTCTGCACCGGCGAACGAGGCCTGTCGGGCGCCTTCAACTCCTCGATCGTGCGTCTCGCGCGCGAGCACGCGCAGTCGCTGATCGCGCAGGGCAAGGAAGTCAAACTTTTCTGCGTCGGCCGCAAGGGCTACGACCAGCTCCGCCGCCTATTCGAGAAGCAGATCGTCGAACACGTCGACCTGCGCAGCGTTCGCCAGCTCGGCTTCGTCAATGCCGAGGACATCGCCAAGAAGGTGCTGGCCCGTTTCGACGCCGGCGAGTTCGACGTCTGCACGCTGTTCTATTCGCGTTTCAAGTCGGTGATCGCGCAGGTCCCGACCGCCCAGCAGATCATCCCGCTGGTGGTCGAGGAGGGCGCTGCCGCCAATACGACGGCTTACGAATACGAGCCCGAGGAGGACGAGATCCTCGCCCGCCTGTTGCCGCGCAATCTCGCGGTGCAGATCTTCCGTGCCCTGCTCGAGAACAACGCTTCGTTCTACGGTGCGCAGATGTCGGCGATGGACAACGCCACCCGCAACGCTGGCGAAATGATCCGCAAGCAGACGCTGGTCTACAACCGCACGCGTCAGGCCCAGATCACCAAGGAACTCATCGAAATCATCTCCGGCGCAGAAGCAGTCTGACCGGACACGAAATTCGGATCGAAGGAGACAGCAAATGGCTACAGCAGCCACCCAGATCGGTCGCGTCACCCAGGTCATGGGCGCCGTCGTCGACGTGCAGTTCGAAGGCCACCTGCCGGCCATTCTCAACTCGCTGGAGACCAAGAACGGCAACAACCGCCTGGTGCTCGAAGTCGCGCAGCACCTCGGCGAATCGACCGTCCGCACGATCGCGATGGACGCCACCGAAGGTCTGGTGCGCGGCCAGGAAGTGACCGACACCGGTCAGCCGATCTCGGTGCCCGTGGGTGCCGGTACGCTGGGCCGCATCATGAACGTCATCGGCGAGCCGATCGACGAGGCTGGCCCGATCAAGTCGGAGGGCACTCGCGCCATCCACCAGGAAGCGCCGACCTATACCGACCAGTCGACCGAAGCTGAAATTCTCGTCACCGGCATCAAGGTCGTCGACCTGCTCGCGCCCTACGCCAAGGGCGGCAAGATCGGCCTGTTCGGCGGCGCCGGCGTCGGCAAGACCGTGCTGATTCAGGAGCTGATCAACAACGTCGCCAAGGCGCACGGTGGTTACTCGGTGTTCGCCGGCGTCGGCGAGCGTACCCGCGAGGGCAACGACCTCTATCACGAGTTCATCGAGTCCAAGGTCAACGCCGATCCGCACAATCCGGATCCGAGCGTGAAGTCGAAGTGCGCGCTGGTGTTCGGCCAGATGAACGAGCCGCCGGGAGCCCGCGCCCGCGTCGGCCTCACCGGTCTGACCGTCGCCGAGCACTTCCGCGACCAGGGCCAGGACGTGCTGTTCTTCGTCGACAACATCTTCCGCTTCACCCAGGCCGGCTCGGAAGTGTCGGCGCTGCTCGGTCGTATTCCTTCGGCGGTGGGTTATCAGCCGACGCTCGCCACCGACATGGGCGCGCTGCAGGAGCGCATCACCACCACGCAGAAGGGCTCGATCACCTCGGTGCAGGCCATCTACGTGCCGGCCGACGACTTGACCGACCCGGCGCCCGCGACCTCGTTCGCGCACTTGGACGCTACCACCGTGCTGTCGCGCGCGATCTCGGAAAAGGGCATCTACCCCGCGGTGGACCCGCTCGATTCGACCTCGCGCATGCTCTCGCCGCTCGTCGTCGGTGAGGAGCACTACCAGACCGCCCGCATGGTCCAGCAGGTACTCCAGCGCTACAAGTCGCTACAGGACATCATCGCCATCCTCGGCATGGACGAATTGTCGGAAGAGGACAAGCTGACGGTGGCCCGCGCCCGCAAGATCGAGCGCTTCCTGTCGCAGCCGTTCCACGTCGCCGAAGTCTTCACCGGCTCGCCCGGCAAGTTCGTCGAGCTCGCGGACACCATCAAGGGCTTCCGCGGCCTCTGCGAAGGCAAGTATGACCACCTGCCGGAAGCTGCCTTCTACATGGTCGGCACCATCGAAGAGGCGGTCGAGAAGGGCAAGAAGCTGGCCGCTGAAGCGGCTTAAGAAGCGAATGGCGAATGGGGAGTAGCGAATAGTCCGCTGCTCCCCGTCATCGCTGCTCGCTATTCGGCTACCCACCATTCGCAGGTTCTTCATGGCCACCTTCCACTTCGATCTCGTCTCTCCCGAAAAGCTCGCCTTCTCCGGCGAGGTCGATCAGGTCGATATTCCTGGCGCCGAGGGTGATTTCGGCGTGCTCGCCGGACACGCGCCGGTGGTGGCTGCGGTTCGTCCCGGCATCCTCACCATCACCACCGGCGGCACGCATCAGAAGATGATCGTGCTCGGCGGCCTCGCCGAAGTTTCGGAGAACCGCCTCACGGTGCTCGCCGACGTTGCCACCTCGATCCAGGAGATCGACCGCGCGCAGTTCGCCGAGACGATTGCCGAAATGGAAGCAAAGCTCGCCGAGAAGGAAGGCTCTGAGCTTGATCACGCGATCGAGCGGCTTGACCACTACAAGACCATCCAGAACGTGATCGGCACCACGGCTATGCACTAAGCCCCGGGGCGCCGCTCCGGGGCTCAAGCTCAAAATTCCCGAACAAGCTCAGCGCTCGTCACACCAGTGGCGGGCGCTGAAACTTTGTTGCACTGCGCCGCCGGTAACGGCATTCTGCACCCGCGAATTTGTTCCGGGGCTGGGCAGATGAAACGCAAGATCGCAGCGATTTTCGCAGCCGATATTGCCGGTTACTCGAGACTGGTCGCGGAAGACGAGGAGGAGACGCTGCGGCGGCTCGCCTCCTATCGCGAGGTCGTCGACGATTTCATCGCCAAGTCGGGCGGGCGCATCTTCAACACCGCGGGCGATGCCGTGCTGGCGGAATTTCCGAGCGCGGTCGACGCGGTGCGCTGCGCCATCGACATCCAGGAGAGCTTGCGGACCCGCAACATGGCCTATCCGCCGAGCCGGCAGATGTCGTTCCGCATCGGCATCACCATCGGCGACGTGGTCGAGCGCGACGGCGATCTCTTGGGGGACGGCGTCAACATCGCGGCGCGGCTGGAAGGCCTCGCCGAGGTCGGCGGCATCTGCGTCTCCCGCGCCGTGCACGAGCAGGTCGCCAACAAGCTGTCGGTCCAGTTCGCCGATATCGGTGCCCAGGAGGTCAAGAACATCCCGACGCCGGTGCACGCCTACATGGTGGCGATGCGGCGCGAGGACGGGACCTACGCGAAGCCGCAGCTGAAGAAGCCGGCCTCCAAGCTGGCGGCCGCGCCCGTGTGGATGTGGCCGCTGGTGGTCGCCGTCGTCTCGATCGTCGCCATCGGCGTCAGCGGCTTCCTCTACAACACCAAGCTCAAGCAGACGGCGAGCGCCGCAGCGCCATCGGCCGCGACGCCCGGTGCAGCTCCGACTGCAAATGCAACGGCGACGAGCCCAATGCCGACTCAAATGGCGAAGGCACCGATGACACCGATGGCGCTGCCGAGTGCCGGCGCCGCGATGGCGCCGATGCCGGCACCGTCACCATCGGCTTCGCCGATATCAGGCAAATTTTCTGCCGAGAGCGTGCCCTTCATCAACGAGCGCGTCCGCAATCATCTTGCGGGCGATTATTCCGCTGCCGCCGACTACAAGGCCTTCGCGCTCAATGTCGGCGGCTTCACCGGCACGGCGCTGAACCAGCCGAATGAGGAGGCCGCGCGCAACATGGCGATCGAGTAGTGCCAGAAGCGCGCCGATGCTGCGCAATCGCCGCGGCGCTGCGAACTCTATGCGGTCGGCAACACCATCGTTTATGCGCATGGCAAGCCGCCGATGCCGCCGCAGCCCTGGGTGCGGCACGACGCCATGACCGAGCGGCCGTTCGCGTCGAAGGAGTTTCCGATGGTGCGCGACCCCCAAAAAGTCCGGCTCGAGAACATGTTCGTGCCGGCGGCGAAATCCCGCTCGGTCGCGCTCGGGCCGGGCGGACAATATTTCATGGTGCTGGGCGCGGCATCGGCCGACGACGCGGCGCGGCGTTCCCTGGAATCGTGCGGCGCCATCGCCGGCGTTGCCTGCCTGGTCGTCGCGGTCGACGACAATTTCGTCGTGCCGATCCCGACCCTATTCAGGATCACCGGCTTCTTCAATGCCGCCTCCAATGCCTCGATCGTGGCGGATGCGCGAGCCGAGGTCATGCGCAAGCTCACGGACGCCATGGGCTGGAATGCGGTCGCGGTCGGCACCGCCGGCCGCCCGGGTCTCGGCCTCAAGGCCGCAGACGAGCAGACCGCCGTCAATTCCGCGCTCGCCGATTGCGCCAAGCGCGACAGCGATTGCCACGTCATCGCGATCGGCCCGTTCACGGTGGGGCCGATCAATTAGGACCTGCTGAAATGAGGCCCATCTAGCGCCCCATAAATTTCCGGAAAAAATTCTCTAAAGATTTCAACCCCGTCCTACTGTGCATGGGGTTGTTTTCGCAGTTTTAGTTTCCGAACGTCGCAAACTGCTCTGCCACCGCGCGGTAGACCTCACGTCGGAACGGCACCACGAGATCGACGACACGAGCCAAGCGCTCCCAGCGCCAGGCATCGAACTCTGCTGGCTGGCCGTTGCGCGGCGTCAGCGGATCGATCTCGTCGTCCTTGCCGGTGAAGCGCAGCGCGAACCACTTTTGCCGTTGGCCGCGGAATTTCGCCAGCCGGTGCGTCTGCGGTCCGTCGTAAGGCGGGAATTCATAGGTGAACCACTCGGTCTCGCCGAGATAGTCGGCGCTGACGACGTTGGTCTCCTCCCAGAGCTCGCGCATCGCGGCATCGCGCAGATTCTCGCCCTCGTCGACGCCGCCCTGCGGCATTTGCCAGTCGAGGCCCGGCAGGATGATCTCGGGCCCGTCGCCCTTGAAGCGGTGGCCGATCAGCACACGACCATCGGCATTGAACAGGGCGATTCCCACGTTGGGGCGGTAGGGTTTTTCATCGGTCACGCGTGGATCTTTCGTTGTCACTCCGGTGGTGCCTTTAGCACCGAACCCGGCGAGACAATTTGATTTACTGATCCGCCAGCGCGGAAAATTCCTTCACCACGCGCTCATAGACCGGGCGCTTGAACGGGATGATCAATCCGGGGAGGTTCTTCATCGGCTCCCAGCGCCAGCTCACGAACTCGGCCTTGTGGCCGCCGCCGCCGGGCTTTTCGACATTGATCTCGCTGTCCTTGCCGGTGAAGCGCACCGCGAACCATTTCTGGCGCTGGCCGCGGTAGCGGCCCTTCCAGGCGCGTCCGGCGACCGTGCGCGGAATGTCGTAAATGAGCCAGTCAGGGACCTCGCCGAGCCGCTCGACCGAGCGCACGCTGGTCTCTTCATAGAGCTCGCGCTTGGCGGCTTCCCAGGTGTCCTCGCCGGGATCGACGCCGCCCTGCGGCATCTGCCAGACATGGGCGTCGTCGACATGCTCGATGCCGCCGGCGCGGCGGCCGATGAACACCAGTCCCTTCGTGTTGATCAGCATCACACCAACGCAGGTCCGGTAGGGCAGATCCTCGTAACGCGCCATTCCGCCAGACCCCCTCACATACTGTTGTCGGTAGGGCCTGAAGCGGCCCCGCGGGGGACCCGTGCCGTACCAATTCGTTGATTTAGCTGGATTTTGATTTCAGCATCGCAGTTGTCAATGGCACCAAAAGGATACCCCGGTCGCCCAGAGTCTTGGTCCAGGCACCGATGCGCTCGATCGAGACGGGCAGGGCCGAGGCGGTGCCGACGGCGATGCCGCGCTCGCGCGCCGTCGCTTCGAGCTTGTTCAGGGCGCGGTCGATCTCGGTCGAGGTCGGCACCACGTCGATCGCAACGTCGCCCTTGCCGAACGGCATCGCCTGGTTGGCCGCGGCCTGGGGCGCGATGCTGCGGGGCGAGGAACCATCGTCGAAGAAGCCGAGCCCGCGCTTGGCCGCCTCGCGGATGATCGGCTGCATGGCCGGCTCCGTCGCGATGAAGCGGGCGCCCATGAAATTGGTGAGGCCGGCATAACCCTGCATCCGGCTCAGATGCCAGTACAGACGATCCATGTTCTGGTCGGCGCTGAGCGAGGTCAGCAGCGTCTGCGGCCCGGGATCGTTGTCGGGGAAGTCGTAGGGCTCCATCGGGATCTGGAGGAAGATCTCGTGACGCTGCGCGCGGGCCCGCTCGGCAAGCTTGCCGGGGTCGGACCCATAGGGTGTGAAGGCAAGCGTCACCGCCGGCGGCAGCTTCATGATCGCATCGGTGGTCTTGGCGGCACCGACGCCGAGTCCGCCGATCACGATGGCGACCACTGGCATTTTTGCGGCTTTGGCGCGATCGGCATCGGCTGCATAGACGTTGAACGGCTTCATGTCGCCTGCGACCACCGGGATCATGCCGTAGCGCGACTTCTCCAGCAGTTTTGGATCGATCCCGGCCATGACAGGCGGCGGTGCTGAAGCCGCCCCGCCCTTGTCGGTGGCCTCGCCGGCGCCGATCACCACATCGTGGCGTGCGCCGGTGGAGCCGTCGATCATGGTGACGGTCTTCTGCTCACCGGGAGCGGCCTGCTTCGGCGCCTCCTTGGTCTCGTGCTTGCCCTCTTGCCTGCTTTCGCCGGCATGGCCCGAGGCTGCCGGCTTTTCATCCGTGGCCTTGGGCTCGCGGATCGCGATCCGCGTCATCGGCTCGCCGCCGAGCGGGTCCTTGTTGAAGATGGCGAAGCCGGAAAAGGTGACCAGGAACAGGAGAAGCAGGACGGCAAGCAGCTGCATGGCCGTGAACGGCAGCCGCAGCCGGCGTTTCCGGCGCGGCTTGTCCTGTCCGAGCGGGGCGCTCAGATCATCGGCCGTTTCAGTCATGCACGATCCCGAATCACTCGCAATGACGATAGCACGCCGAGGTCAAGCGGCGGCAGGCCGGGATAGGCCGGGGACACCAAGGGCTCCAAGCAAAAAGGGCGGCTTCCTGTAGCCGCCCTTTGCGAGAGATTCGTCTAAGCCGATTCTAGTTCGCCGCTTTGGGCTTGTCGGCGGCGGCCTTGTCGCCGCCCGGCGTGGGCGCGGCCGAGGCGCTGTTCTTGATGCCGTGGAGCAAATCGTCGGCGAGCTTGAGCGCCTTGTCGTCCTTGGCGTCCGGCGGGACGTAGGACTGCGAGCCGGTCTTCTCGTCGCCGTCGTTCTTGAGGTGGCCGCGCAGCGACGCCTCGCCCTTGGTGTCGGTGCGGGACTTCAGCTCGTCCGGCACGTCCTGAAGCACTTCGATATCGGGCACGATGCCCTTGGCCTGGATCGACTTGCCCGACGGCGTGTAGTAGCGCGCCGTGGTCAGGCGCAGCGCGCCGTTGCCGCTTCCGAGCGGGATGATGGTCTGCACCGAGCCCTTGCCGAACGAGCGCGTGCCGACGATGGTCGCGCGCTTGTGGTCCTGCAGCGCACCGGCGACGATCTCGGAGGCCGAGGCCGAGCCGCCATTGACCAGCACGATGACCGGCTTGCCCTTGGTCAGGTCGCCCGCATGCGCGGTGCGGCGCTGGGTCTCCTCGGCATTGCGGCCGCGGGTCGAGACGATCTCACCCTTCTCCAGGAAGGAGTCGGAGACGGTGACCGCTTCCTCCAGCAGGCCGCCCGGATTGTTGCGGAGGTCGATGATGTAGCCCTTCAGCTTGTCGCCGATCTGGTTCGAGAGATTGGTAACCTCGCGCTTCAGGCCTTCGGTGGTCTGCTCGTTGAAGGTGGTGATGCGGATATAGGCGATGTCGTCGGTTTCGACGCGCGCGCGCACCGAGCGGACGCGGATGTTGTCGCGCACCAGAGTGACGTCGAGCGGATTGTCCTGGCCCTTGCGGAGGATCTTGAGCTTGATCTTGGTGTTGACCGGACCGCGCATCTTCTCGACCGCCTGGTTCAGCGTCAGGCCCTGCACCGCCTCGTCGTCGAGATTGGTGATGATGTCGTTGGCCATGATGCCGGCGCGCGAGGCTGGCGTGTCGTCGATCGGCGAAACCACCTTGATCAGGCCGTCTTCCATCGTGACCTCGATGCCGAGGCCGCCGAACTCGCCGCGGGTCTGCACCTGCATGTCGCGGAAGCTCTTGGCGTCCATGTAGCTCGAATGCGGATCGAGGCCGGTGAGCATGCCGCTGATGGCGGATTCGATCAGCTTGGTGTCATCGGGCTTCTCGACATAGTCGGAGCGCACGCGCTCGAAGACGTCGCCGAACAGATTGAGCTGGCGATAGGTGTCCGCGGTGGCGGCTCGCGCGCTGGAGCCCATGAACACTGCGCGCGGCTGGGTCACGAACAGCGTCAGCGCCGCGCCGGTGGCTGCGCTGAGGAGGATTACTGAAGTCTTGCGCATCATCCGCGAACCTTCTCGCCTTCATTTGCGGCCCACCATGGGCCTGGATCGATTGGAGTGCCGTCCTTACGGAACTCGACATAGAGCACAGGTTGACTCGCGTTCGTGGCGAGAATGGAGGCGACTTGAGAGGTCGACCCCATGGTCGCGACCGGCTCCCCCGTGAGCACAAACTGTCCGATGTTGACCGAAATGCGCTCCATCCCGGCGATCAGGACATGATACCCGCCACCAGCGTTAAGGATCAAGAGTTGTCCATAGCTGCGGAAGGGGCCGGCATAGACCACCCAGCCGTCACACGGCGTTGTGACCTGGGAGCCGGGCTTGGTGACCAGCGAGATGCCCTTCTGAACCCCGCCGACGCCATCGGAACCGCCAAAGTCCCTGATCTTGTTACCGTTAACCGGAAGAGGCAGCAGCCCCTTGGCCGACGCGAAGGCAATCGCGGGCGTGGTCCGGGACCGGTCCTTGAAAGCGGCCGGACCAGACTTAGCACCGGCATTGGCGCTGGCGGCCGCCTTCGCCTCGGCCTGCTTGGCCGCCTCGGCCGCCTTCTCGGCAGCCTTGGCGGCGCTTTGCAGGTCCTGCTCCATCTTGGTGATCAGGCCCTGGAGATCGCCGACCTGCTTTGACAGCATGATCGCGCGCGAATTCTCGGCGTCGAGGTCCTTTTCCCGCGCCGCCTGCTGGCGCTGCCGCTCGTCGACCAAAGCCGTGAGCCGGCTCTGGTCGTTGCGGACCCTGTCGCGGTCCAGGGCGAGCTGGTCGCGTTCGGTGGCGATGTTCTTGCGCAGGGCCACGAGCTCGCCGAGCTCGCCGGCGATCGCCTCGGCGCGGCCGCGCAACTCCGGCACAACCGCGCCGAGCAGCATCGCGGTGCGTAGCGACTGCAGCGCATCTTCGGGACGCACCAGCAGCGCCGGTGGCGTGCGCCTGCCGGCGCGCTGCAGGGCGGCCAGCACTTCGACGATGTCGGAGCGGCGCGAATCGAGCGAGGCGCGCATCTGTTGCTCGCGGCCGTTGAGGTTTCGCAGCCGGGCTTCGGCTTCGTCGATCTTGGCCTCGACGGAGCGCACATTGGCGGCGGTGTCGATCAGCTGCTGATTGAGCTGAGTGCGGTCCTGACCGAGCGCGGTGATCTCGGCCTTGAGCTTGGCCTGCGCTTCCTCCGCGCTCTTCTGCCTGGCGCGCGCGGCCTCGAGCTCCTGCTCGCGCTGCTTGATCGCATCGGGCGAGACGGCCGCGGTCTGCGGCGGCGTCGCCGTCTGAGCTTGCGCGAGGCTTGCGCCGGCGACGCTTGCAATCAGCAACAGGTGGAGGAGCGGCGCTCGCATCTTGTCGGCAAAGGTGCTCGTTGTGGCGCGCATCACGCGCGGTGATAGGGGTGGCCGGCCAGAATGGTGGCGGCCCGATAAAGCTGTTCCAGAAGCATGATGCGGACCATTTGGTGCGGCCAGGTCGCAGAGCCGAACGCGATCGCGAGCTTGGCCTTACGGCGCAATTCGGGCGAAAGTCCGTCCGCCCCTCCGATCACGAAGATAGTATGTCCGGCACCCTCGTCGCGCCAGCGCCCGAGATGCCGTGCGAATACGGTGGAATCCAGGTTCTGGCCGCGCTCGTCCAGCGCCACCAGGATCGACTTTTCCGGAATATGCGCGCTTATCGCCGCGGCTTCTTCGGCCATCCGCGTCGCGGTGTCGCGCGCGCGGCTTTCCGGGATTTCGTGGACGGTGAGCTCGCGGAATCCGAGCTTGCGGCCGGCCTCGTCGAACCGCTCGAAATAGCGGTCGGCAAGCTCCCGTTCGGGGCCCTGCTTCAGCCGGCCCACGGCAATGATAGCAACACGCATGATGGCTTCAGCGTCGTGTTTCAGGGTCGCGCGCATCAGGCGCGCGCACGACGCTACCATGCGCGTCAGCCGATTCGAAATCGGCTCAGTGAGCCTAGATCGCCTTCGCCGCCCCTGGGCCCTGCGTGTACAATCGCTCGAGATTGTAGAACTCGCGGACCTCGGGTCTGAACACGTGCACGATCACATCGCCGGAATCGATCAGCACCCAGTCGCAATTGGGCAAGCCCTCGACATGGATGTTCCTGATGCCGTTTTCCTTGAGGCCCTTCGTGACGTTGTCCGCGATCGCGCCGACGTGCCGGTTCACCCGGCCGGTGGTGACGATCATGTAGTCGGAGTACGTCGATTTGCCGCGAAGGTCGATGGTGACCGTCTCTTCCGCCTTCATATCCTCGAGGCGGGAGAGGATCAGGCTCAGCGTCTTGTCGGCGTCGGGTTGCGCCTTCAAGGCCGCAGCTTTGGTCGATGTTTTACGCGTAGGCTTAGCAACCTTGGGTAAAACAGACTTGGACAATACAGATGTGGCCAGGGACCATTCCTTTCACTGTATCGCGAACGCCGAATCCGACGCTCACCGGTTACACTACATCATGTGGGGTTAAGGCTTTCAATATGCCAGAGAGCCCCAAATCCACACACTCCGACTCACTTCGTACCTTTCTCACTTCGTACCTTTCCAGCTCCCGTCCGGGTTCCGCAGGCCCGTCGAGGAGAGATTCAGCTTCAATCCGGTCAAAAACACCCAGGCCGGCGCCGGCTGGTCCGCAAGGCGCGCGGCCTTGTCCTCGGGCAGGCGGTAGCGCGATAGCGCTTGTCCTGCGGGCGAGGCGAGGGCGCGAAAACTCTGCGGCGGGCGATCGATGACTGCCATCGGCACCTGGGCGGCGATGCGCCGCCAGTCCTGCCAACGGTGGAATTGAGCGAGATTGTCGGCGCCCATAATCCAGACAAAGCGCAAGCCAGAGAAGCGGCGGCGCAAGATGTTGATCGTGTCGATAGTATAGCGGGTACGAATGACGGATTCGAGACAGCTCACCTCGATCCTGGGATCGTTGGCGACCGCGCGCGCCGCCTGCATGCGCGCGCCGAGCTCTTGCAATGCGCCGTTCTCCTTGAGCGGATTGCCCGGGGTCACCAGCCACCAGACGCGATCGAGCTGCAATCGCTTCAGCGCGAATTGGCTGATGGCGCGATGGGCCTGATGCGGCGGGTTGAACGAACCGCCGAGCAGGCCGATGCGCATGCCCTCCGTATGGGGCGGGACCGCTTGCGCCACGAAGTGCGGCACGACGAATGTGTTGCTCAATACCCGCCCCGCGACGTTGCTTACGGCCGCGTCTGCCCGGTGCCGCGAACGCGATATTTGAAGCTCGTCAACTGTTCGGCGCCGACAGGGCCGCGGGCATGGAAGCGGCCGGTGGCGATGCCGATCTCGGCGCCGAAGCCGAACTCGCCGCCATCGGCAAACTGCGTCGAAGCGTTGTGCAGCACGATTGCGGAATCGACCTCGCTCAGGAATTTGTTTGCGGCGGTCTCATCCGCGCTCACGATGGCGTCGGTGTGATGCGAGCCGTGGTTCTGGATGTGCGCGATGGCGCCGTCGACGCCGTCGACTACTTTCGCTGCGATGATCGCATCGAGATATTCGGTGTCCCAATCGTCTTCGCTGGCAGGCTTTACGCGTGCATCGGTCTTCTGCACGGCATCGTCGCCGCGCACTTCGCAGCCGGCCTCGATCAGCATCTCGACCAGCGGCTTCAGGCTCCTTGCGGCTCCCGCGCGATCCACCAGCAGCGTCTCGGCGGCGCCGCAGACACCGGTGCGGCGCATCTTGGCGTTGAGCACGATCGACTTCGCCATGGCGAGGTCGGCGCTGCCGTCGACATAGACGTGGTTGACGCCTTCGAGATGCGCGAACACCGGCACGCGCGCTTCCTGCTCGACGCGCGCGACGAGGCTCTTGCCGCCGCGCGGCACGATCACGTCGATGGCGCCGTTCAACCCTGATAGCATCATGCCGACCGCCGCGCGGTCGCGCGTCGGCACCAGCGTGATCGCGGCCTCGGGGAGGCCCGCTTCGCGCAGGCCCTGCACCAGGCACTCATGGATGGCGCGGCAGGAACGAAAACTGTCGGAACCGCCGCGCAGGATCACAGCATTGCCCGACTTCAGGCACAGCACGCCGGCGTCGGCCGCAACATTCGGCCGGCTCTCAAAAATCACGCCGACGACGCCGAGCGGCACGCGCACGCGCTCGATGGTCATGCCGTTGGGCCGCTGCCAGCTCTCGGTGACCACACCGATCGGATCGGCAATGCCGCGCACGATGCCGATGCCCTCGGCCATCCCTTCGACGCGCGCCGGCGTCAGCGTCAGGCGGTCGATGAAGGCGGAGGTCGCATTGCCGGAAGCGCGGGCTTCCGCGACGTCCTCGGCATTGGCGGCGAGGATCGCCGCCGCGTTGCCGCGGATCGCCCGCTCCATGGCTTCCAGCGCCTGGTTCTTTTGCTCCGGCGGCGCCAGCGCCAGCACCCGCGCGGCGGCGCGGGCCTTGACGGCGAGATCGGACATCAGCGCCTGGAGATCGGCATTGCCGTCGACGGCTTTGAGGGGGGCGGCCATGGGGTCAACCTTCTGCTAAGGCGGTGTCCTAGCACGGAAATCCCGCCTCTGCGAAGGGCGGGAAGGTATGGCAGGGGCTCGGGTGGCGCCGCCACGTCGGCCGTTGGCCTGGTTGAGGAGAAGGCCGCACGAATTCTTGCGCGTTGCCGAGTTATCAATAAATATCATTACTTGATATCGGAGGCTCCCATGGCGAGCAGCTACAGCATTGGCAAGCATTTCGAGGACCTGATCGACCATCTGGTCGAGAGCGGCCGCTACGCCACCGCGAGTGAGGTGATGCGCGAAGGTCTTCGCCTCGTCGAGGAGCGCGAGGAGCGGCGCAAGGTCAAGCTGGAAGCGCTGCGGGCTGAGATCCAGAAGGGCTTTGACAGCGGGCCGATGGAGGAGGTCGGCGATATGTTCGAGCGGATCAAGTCAGAGGGCCGAAAACGTCTGGCGGCCAAGAATGGCAAATAGGCCATTCAAGAGCCCACAAACTGAGATCGACCTCACCGCGATCTGGGACTATATCGCCAAAGATAATCTTCGAGCCGCCGACGCGCTGCTCGTCCGTATCGAAGCAACATTCGACATGCTGGCCGAGACGGCCTTTGCCGGTCGCGAACGAAGCGAATTGCGCGCGGAGTTGCGGAGCTTCCCCGTCGGCAACTACGTGATCTTCTACGTCCCAATTGCTGACGGCGTCGAGATCGTCCGTGTCATGCACGGCCGGCAGGATATCAACGCCGACGACATGCAATAGCGCGCGTCGGCTCGTACTACCCGCCCACCACCAGGTCGTCGCGGTGGATCATCTCCGACCGCCCGCTGATGCCGAGGATGGCCATCACGTCCGGGGAGGAGCGGCCCTTGATCCGCTCGGCGACCTCGGCGTCATAGGCGATCAGGCCGCGCCCGACCTCGCTGGCGTCGGGACCGCGCACGATCACGGCATCACCGCGGGCGAACTGTCCTTCCACCTTGATCACGCCGGCCGGCAGCAGGCTGGCGCCGGCGCGCAGCGCGGTCACGGCGCCGGCATCGATGGTCAGCGTGCCCTTCGGCTCCAGCGTGCCGGCGATCCAGCGTTTTCGCGAGGTGATGGGATTGGCCGGCGTCAGGAACCAGGTGCAGCGGCCGCCATCGGCGATCGCCTGCAACGGATGTTCGATCTTGCCGGAGGCGATCAGCATATGCGTGCCGCCTGTCGTGGCGATCTTGGCTGCCTCGACCTTCGTGCGCATGCCGCCGCGCGACAGCTCGGACTCGGCATCTCCCGCCACCCCCTCGATCTCCGAGGAGATGCTCTCGACCACCGGAATCAGCTTTGCGTTCGGGTTGTTCTTGGGCGGGGCGTCGTAGAGGCCGTCAATGTCGGAGAGCAGCACCAAGAGATCGGCGCTCGCCATGGTGGCGACGCGCGCGGCAAGGCGGTCATTGTCGCCGTAGCGGATTTCGTTGGTGGCGACCGTGTCGTTCTCGTTGATCACGGGAATCGCGCGCCACTCCAGCAACTTGCCGATGGTGGAACGCGCATTGAGGTAGCGGCGGCGCTCTTCGGTGTCCTGGAGCGTCACCAGGATCTGGCCGGCGCCGATATCGTGCGCCCCGAGCACCTCCGACCAAATCCGCGCCAGCGCGATCTGGCCGACGGCGGCGGCGGCCTGGCTCTCCTCGAGCTTCAGCGGACCGCGCGGCAATTTGAGGCGGCTGCGGCCGAGCGCGATCGAGCCCGAGGAGACGACCAGCACGTCGCGGCCTTCGCGGTGCAGTTTTGCCATGTCGTCCGCCAGCGCAGCCAGCCAGGACGCCCGCACCTCGCCCCTGTCGGAATCGACCAGCAGCGCGGAGCCGACCTTGACGACGATACGGCGGAATTGACTGAGTTCGGGGCTGGCCATGTGTATGTGTACTGGCGCTGAATGCGAATTGCTCGGGAAACGGCGGAGCGAGAGGCGGCGCCGATGAGCCCTGCTTTTGCAGCAGGACGGTGACCGGCGCAAGGCAGCCGGCATGGTAAACGGCGCATCTCGGCCTTGTCTCGGGCGTCCGCCTGGCTCTAATTGCCGCCAACCAAAATGGGCTGAAAGAGGAAACGAATGGATCGCCGCAAATTCATGGCCGGATGCTTGGGGCTGCCGCTGCTGGCGCAGGCGGGTGGGGCGCAAGCGCAGGCCGGGCTCACAAAGGTCATCTTTCCGTTCGCAGCGGGAGCTGGCGGCGACACGCTGTGCCGGCTGATCGCGCAGGAGATGGCGCCAGCGTTGCAACGGACCATCGTGGTCGAGAACCGCACCGGCGGCGACGGCCTGATCGGCATCAAGGCGGTGAAGGGCGCAAGCCCCGACGGCAGCATGGTGCTGGTGACGACGGGGCCGACCATGTATCTGCTGCCGATGGTCGAGACGACACCGAGCTTCGATACGGCCAAGGACTTCATGCCGGTGTCGCTGCTGGCGCGGTTCGAATTTGCGCTGGTGATCAACCCGGCGGTCGAGGCCACTGATTTCAAGAGCTTCGTGGCCTGGCTCAAGGCGCATCCGGACAAGACCTCGTTCGGGGTGCCGAGCAACGGCACCATCCCGCATTTCATGGGCTCCAAGCTCGAGAAGGACCTCGGCATTCCCCTGACCCGCGTGCCCTATCGCGGCAGCGCGCCCATCCTCAACGACATCGTCGGCGGCCACATCTCGTTCGGCATCACGACATTGGCCGACGCTCTGCCGCAACATCGCGCCAAGGGCGTGAAGATCATCGCGGTCGCGAGCACGGAACGATCGCCGTTTGCGCCAGACGTTCCGACGCTGAAGGAGAGCGGCATCGATCTCGTCGCGGACGCCTGGTACGGCATGTGGCTTCCGGCCGGCAGCCCGCCGGAGTTCGCCAGCAAGCTCGGCGCCGCCGCAAGTGCCGCGCTGGCCAAGCCCGAGGTGAAGGAGAAGCTCACCGCGATCGGGCTCATTCCGGTCGGGTCCACGCCGGAAGGATTGACGAAGGAGCTCGCAGCGAACATCGCGTTGTGGCAACCGATCGTGAAGGCGACGGGATACAAGATCGAGAACTGAGTGAATGGTGCACGCGCCGCGCACCACCGTCATGGCCGGGCTTGACCCGGCCATCCACGTGCATCCGCGATTGTCGTAAGACGTGGATGCCCGGGTCAAGCCCGGGCATGACGAGTTGAGAGAGCAGCGCGCTCTCTATCCCCTCATCCTGAGGAGCTTGCGAAGCAAGCGTCTCGAAGGATGAAGGGCCCGGCTGCTGCAGCGGGGCCTGCATGGTTTGAGACGGCGCTGCCGCGCCTCCTCACCATGAGGGGCTACATCTTCGCGCGCTGGGCGATGCCGTCCTTGATCGCGGCAAGCTCGGCCTCATCCCAGACGCCGATCAGAATGCCACCCTTCACCTGCAGCTGGTTGTCCGCATAGGCCGCGATCTTCTCGCGCGGGGTGGTGATGTGGTCGTTCGGATGCAGCGCCCAGTCGAATAGCTCGGCTTGCAACCGCGCGATGATGCCGGCGCAATCAGGATCGTCGCCGCGATCCAAATATTCGTCCGGATCAGTTTCGAGGTCATACAGCATCGGGCGGAAGCCGGAGGCATGGATGTATTTCCAGCGGCCGTCGAACACCATGAACAGGCGGCAGCGTTCGATTGGCTGGTTCAGCTTCAGCCGCACATCCTGCATGGCGTAGTCGTATTCGGAGAACGCCACCGTGCGCCAATCGGGTGGCGTCGGGCCACGCAGCAGCGGCAGCAGTGAACGTCCTTCGAGGATGTGGCCCGGCACCTTGCCGCCGAAATAATCGACGAAGGTCGGTGCAAGATCGATCGCCTCCACCAGCGCGTCGCTGCGCGTGCCGCGCGTGGCGTCAGCTTCTTGCGACGGGTCGATGATGATCAGTGGAATCTTGGCCGACTGCTCGTGGAACAGGTCCTTCTCGCCCATCCAGTGATCACCGAGATAGTCGCCGTGATCGGAGGTGAACACGATCATGGTTGTTTCCAAGAGGTCGCGTTCCTCCAGAAACTTCATCAGCACGCCCATTTGGTCGTCGATCTGGGTGATCAGGCCCATATAGGTCGGGACCACCTTCTCGCGGGCATCATCGCGCGCCATGTTGCGGGAGTAGCGCATGTCCATATAGGCGCCGAACACCGGATGCGGATTCTGGCGCTCGCGCTCGGAGCGGATCACCGGGATCATGTCATCAGTCGAATACATGCTCGCATAGGGCTCGGGCGCGATATAGGGCCAGTGCGGCTTGATGTAGGACAGATGCAGGCACCACGGCCGGCCATCGGTCTCGGCCTCGCTGATGAAGTCCATCGCACGCCGCGTCATGTAGGGCGTCTCGGAGTGCTCGTCCGGCACGCGCGCGGCCTTGTCGGCGTGCACCAGCAGCCAGCCGTTCTGCAAGCTACCGTCGTCCGCCGCGCCGGAATTGGCCCAATGCTCCCAGGGATTGGTGGCCTCGAATCCCTGCTGGCGCAGATATTCGTCGTATTTCGGTCGCGGCCGACCGGTCGGATGCAGGCCGTCGTCGCGTTCATAGGGCTCGAAGCCGCATTCGGCGACATGCACGCCGATGATCGATTCCGGGGGGATGCCGAGCGCCTTCATGCCCTCGAGGTCGGGCGCCATATGGGTCTTGCCGACCAGCACGTTGCGCACGCCGATCTTGCCCAGGTGATCGCCGAGCGTGGGCTCGCCGACACGCAGCGGCCAGCCGTTCCAGTGCGAGCCGTGCGAGCGCATGTAGCGCCCGGTGTAGAACGACATCCGCGACGGACCGCAGATCGGCGACTGCACGTAGGCCTTGCTGAAGAGCACGCCACGCTTGGCCATGGCGTCGATGTTGGGTGTCTTCAACGTGGGATGGCCGGTGCAGCCGAGATAATCATAGCGAAGCTGGTCGCACATGATCCAGAGAACGTTCTTCGCGCGCGCCATGCGTCATCCCTGTTGTTTCTTGATTGTTTGATGCTGCGATATTGGAGCGTCGATGACAACCTGCCAGTGATGCGCGTGCGTGCAGCCACATATTCCGTGTCGTCCCGGCGAAAGCCGGGACCCATAACCCCAGGGAGTGGTTTGGCGAAGACTTGTTGTCCGGTACTGCACCGTCCGCAACCGATAGATCACGCGGTATGGGTCCCGGCTTTCGCCGGGACGACAACTAAGCCGACCACGGCTCCGCTTCGGCGGCGCTCTTGGCCTTGGCGGAGACCGGGCTCTCGCCGATCACGTCGGCCAGCGCGCGCAGGGCTTCCTTGACGCCCTGGCCGGTCGCGCCGGACAGCAGCAGTGGCGTCTTCTTGGCGGCGCGCTTCAGCCGATCCTTCTGCTTCTTCAATTCGTCCGGCTCGACCGCGTCGATCTTGTTCAGCGCGACGATCTCGATCTTGTCGGTGAGCTGGCCGCCATAGGCCTCCAGCTCCGTCCGCACCGTCTTGTAGGCCTTGCCGGCGTGCGCGCTCGTGGCATCGACGAGATGCAGCAGCACGCGGCAACGTTCGACATGGCCGAGGAAGCGGTCGCCGAGGCCGGCGCCTTCATGCGCGCCTTCGATGAGACCCGGAATGTCCGCCAGCACGAATTCGCGGCCGTCGGCATTCACGACGCCGAGCTGCGGATGCAGCGTGGTGAAGGGATAGTCGGCGATCTTCGGCTTTGCCGCGCTGACCTTGGAGAGGAAGGTCGACTTGCCGGCATTGGGCAGGCCGACGACGCCCGCATCCGCGATCAATTTCAGCCGCAGCCAGATCCAGCGCTCTTCACCCACTTGGCCGGGATTGGCGTTGCGCGGCGCGCGGTTGGTCGACGATTTGAAATGCGCATTGCCGAAGCCGCCATTGCCGCCCTCGGCCAGCACGAATTTTTCGCCGACCTTGGTGAAGTCGTGGATCAGCGTCTCGCGGTCCTCGTCGAAGATCTGCGTCCCGACGGGGACCTTCAGCACGATGTTCTTGCCATTGGCGCCGTGGCGGTCCGAGCCCATGCCGTTCTCGCCCTTCTGGGCCTTGAAATGCTGCTGGTAGCGGTAGTCGATCAGCGTGTTGAGGCCGTCGGCGACCTCGATGATGACATTGCCGCCGCGGCCGCCATTGCCGCCGGAGGGGCCGCCAAACTCGATGAACTTCTCGCGGCGGAACGCCACGCAGCCGTTCCCGCCGTCACCGGAGCGGATATAGACCTTTGCTTCGTCGAGGAATTTCATGGGCCATAGGTAGGCCAGCCGGTCCCGCGCGGCAACCCGAATTGACCCGTTCATCGGCGGAAATTCCGCGATTTTGGGGCGTGCTTAACCTGCCGGCCGGCGCCGGATCAGGAATTTCTGTGTGCCCTCCAGCACCAGCTCCTTGCGCTGGTTGAACACGGTGCTTTTGAGCGTGACGACGCCGGTCGTGCGACCCGGCACGAGCTCGGTGACTTCGAGCGCAGGATAGATGGTATCGTCGGCGAACACGGGCTTGAGAAACCGGCTTGATTGTTCGAGGAAGCCGACTAGGGATTCCTCGACCATGAACGGAAACAGGCCGGCACCGGGCGCGGTGTGGATCAAGGTCTGGAAGCCGTGGGCGAGCAGATGCGGCATGCCGCGGGCGCGGCAATATTCCACGTCATAATGCACCGGATGAGTGTCGCCGCTCGCGGTCTGGAACGCCGCGAACACGGCGGAGGTCTGGGTGCGGCTTGGCAGCACGAAACGTTCGCCGAGGGCGAAATCCTCAAACCAGCGTTGCGTCGGGATCATGCGATGCTGGGAGGGATCGAAGTCGGTCATGCCGCGCCCTTTCGTCGGTGAAAGTCCTATCGCTACCGCGATGCGAAGAGTGCGACAATCCGTTCAATTCGGCGGAAGTGGGCTTGTCCAGCGCGCCTACGTCATTACAACGACCACAGGCGACTCCGGTCGCCGGCTTTCGACGCTCTCTCTGCTCGTCATTGCGAGCGAAGCGAAGCAATCCAGACTGCCTCCCTGGAAACAGTCTGGATTGCTTCGTCGCAAGAGCTCCTCGCAATGACGGGTGTTCCACAAACGACAGCAATGCCCTTCTTCAAGAATCTCTCCGCCTATGACGACCGCTCGGCGCGGCTGGCCGGCATCGCCTTGATGGTGCTGTCGATCTTCATGTTCTCGTTCGGCGACGCCATGGGCAAGTTCCTGGTCGGCACCTATTCGGTGGGGCAGCTCTTGTTCCTGCGCGCCTGCGCGGCGCTGCTCTTGCTGTCGCCGCTGATCTGGCGGCAACGTCACCACTTCCTGCAGCTGGAGCGGCCGCGCCTGCAGCTGTTTCGCGTCGTGCTGTCGACGCTGGAGGTGGCTGCCTTCTTTCTCGCGACCGTCTATCTGCCGCTCGCCGACGTCATCACCTATTATCTCGCCGGTCCGATCTTCGTCACCGCGATGTCGGCGATCTTTCTGGGCGAGAAGGTCGGCTGGCGGCGCTGGACCGCCATCCTGATCGGCTTCTGCGGCGTCTTGATCGCGCTGCGGCCTTCGGCGCAGACCGTCAGCCTGCCGGCGCTGATCGCGCTCGGCGGCAGTCTCTCCTTCGCAACGCTGATGCTGATCACGCGCAGCCTGCGCAAGACGCCTGACATCGTGATGGCGTCCTCGCAATTCATCGGCACGTTTTCGCTGGGTGCCGTGCTCTCGGCATTTCACTGGGTGCCGCCGACATCGGGCAGCCTCGTGATCTTTGCGCTGGCGGGATGCGTCTCGGTCACCGCGCTGTTCTGCGTCAACCGCTCGCTGAAGCTGGCGCCGGCCAGCGTCGTGGTGCCCTACCAATATTCGATGATCGTCTGGGCCGTGATCTTCGGCTTCGTCGTGTTCGGGGATGTGCCCGAAGTCGCCACCATCGTCGGCGCCGCCATCATCATCGGCGCCGGGTTCTACATCTATCTGCGCGAGCGCGACCTGGGGCGCGAAGCCGCGGAGGTGAATCCGCCCGCCTGAATGCAGCCGAACAATTTCGCTGTCGTCCCGGACAAGCGCAGCTCTTGGCAACGCGCAGCGTTGTCCAGGGCGGAGCGCTGATCCGGGATGGTTTGACGAAGACTCGGAGTGGGAGCTCTGCCCCACACTAATGCCTGTGATTATGGGTCCCGGATCTGCGCTTACGCTTGTCCGGGACGACGCGCGGAGTTTATGGCGGCGCTTCCGCCCTACCTCATCCTCCTCGCACTGCTCCAGCTCTTCAGCGACGCCCACACGCCGCGTGACAGGCGGAAGCAATCGACGGGCGAGGACGATCCCAGCGCCAGGAAGCGGTGCAGCTGGACGCCGCTCCACTGGAAGCCGCACTTCTCCAGCACCTTGCGCGAGGCCGGGTTGGTGACGCGCGCGCCGGCATAGAGATGGTCGTCCTCGAACTCCTCGAAGAAGAAGTCGATCGCGCCGCGTGCGGCCTCGGTGGCAAAGCCCTGGCCCCAATGCTCGACACCGAGCCAATAGCCGAGCTCGGCATTGTCCGGCGTGGAGCAGTCGATGCCGACCATGCCGATCGGCCCGCTGTCGTGCTCGATCAGGAACACGGTCTCGCTGCCGAGCGCGGCAGTGGCACGGATGAATTCGACAGCGTCGTCCTGCGAATAGGGATGCGGCAGGCGGCGGGTGTTTTCTGCGATGCGGCGGTCGTTGGCGAGCCGGGCGATGGTCCTGACGTCGGCGAGTGTCGGCCGCCGCAAGGTCAGCCGCTCGGTGGCGACGACGCTCGGTCTCGCCTCCTGCAAGGTCACGCTCGAGAAATCCTGCAACATGTCCGGCTCCTGGAAAGTCACTAAGTCAAAGTGAGCAAGTCAAAGAAAAGGGGAGGCCGGTTTCCCGCCTCCCCTGGAGCCTTCGATCTCTATGATCTCTAGGACTCCGCCGGTTTGGTCAGGACCCGGCGGACTCCAATTTGATCCGCCGTCTATTCAGCCGCCTCTGCGATCGGGAGCACCGATACGAAGGTGCGGCCGTTGGCTTTGGCCTGGAACGCAACACGACCTTCGACCTTGGCGAACAAAGTGTGGTCCGTGCCCATGCCGACATTAAGGCCGGGGTGCCAGGTGGTGCCGCGCTGACGCGCAATGATGTTGCCGGGGGTGACGATCTCCCCGCCGAACGCCTTGATGCCGAGGCGCTTGCCCTTGGAATCGCGTCCGTTACGCGATGAACCGCCTGCTTTTTTGTGAGCCATGGCTCGTCTCCGAAATCCTACGTATGTCTAGATCAATTCCTTGACGGAATCATTTCACGATTTCTCACGCATCAATTCGTGAATTGGCGTGATCAAATCTCGTTATTCGGCGGCTTCCTGTGCGGACTCCTTGGCCACCTTCTCCTTCTTCGGACGCGGGCCCTTGGTGGGCTTGGCGCCGTCGGTCAGGATCTCGCTGACGCGCAGCACCGTGATCTCGTCGCGGTAGCCGCGCTTGCGGCGCGAGTTCTTGCGGCGGCGCTTCTTGAACGCGATGACCTTCGGTCCGCGCTTGTGGTCGAGCACCTCGACCGCAACGGACGCGCCTGCGACCGTCGGGACGCCCAGGACCGGCGTGTCGCCGCCGACCACCAGAACTTCATTCAACTGCACGATCGTGCCGACTTCGCCGGCGATCTTGCCTACTTCGAGAACATCATCCGGCACGACGCGGTATTGCTTGCCGCCGGTTTTGATGACTGCGAACATCGTTTTTTTCCTTCGTGTTCAATCCCGGCCTCGCGACAGTTTGTCGGGGCCGGCTTTTTGTCAGTCGCTACGGGTTTATGCGAGCTTTGTGCGGGCGGGAGTTATCCCTTTGAAAACCCACGCAAAAGCAAGCGGCGCGAGAAACGCCCCGCGCCGGCTGTGGGACTTATAGCCGCCGGACGCCGCAAGTCAAGGAAAAGCGAGCGAAAACGGTCAGGATTTGAAGGATTTGGGTCCATTCCGGCGTGTCGGCCGAATCTGCGGCCGGCTTGCAACCAACGGGTTCCCTCCCCGTTGTGTCCTCGCAAATCGGACACGCGGGCAAGGGTTATCATGGCAACAGACGAGCCGGTCAACACGACGGGCATCGCCCAGCACGGGGCGAGCCGGCTGCCGTCGGTCGACGTCGACAGCTTCAACATCGAGATCAAGGACGACGAGGGATTTCTGGGCGACCGCGCCACCAAGGGCGCGTTTCGCGAGATCCTCGAAGAGTGGCGCAAACCGCTTCGCAAGAGCGGCGAGGATCCCTTCGGCGACGAGCCGTCCGACAAGATCAACAAGAAGGCCCTCGATGCCGTTCTGATCGGCGACGATACCGAGGCCACGGCCGTCGTGCACAGCGCGATCGAGGATTTCGCGCAGGAGCTCGCTTACGTCACGCGGCGGTTCCTCAAGACCAAGGCCTGGGCCAAGACCGAGTGCATTGTGGTCGGCGGCGGCTTTCGCGCGAGCCGGCTCGGCGAAATCGCCATTGCCCGGGCCGAGATCATTCTCAAGTCGGAAGGCTTCAAGGTCGATCTGGTGCCAATCCGCTTCGATCCCGACGATGCCGGGTTGATTGGAGCCCTGCACCTCGCGCCGTCCTGGATTTTCGAGGCCTATGACAGCATCCTCGCGGTCGACATCGGTGGGACGAACATCCGTTGCGGGATCGTGGAGACGCGCTGGAAGAAGGCGCCTGATCTGTCCAAGGCCTCGGTCTTCAAATCCGATCTGTGGCGCCACGCCGATGATGCGCCGAGCCGCGAGGCCGCGGTGAAGGGTCTGGTCAAGATGCTCGAAGGCCTCATCGAGGATGCCGAAGCCGAAGGCTTCAAGCTCGCGCCGTTCATCGGCATCGCCTGTCCCGGCGTGATCGATGCGGACGGCTCCATCGAGAAGGGCGCGCAGAATCTGCCCGGCAATTGGGAGAGCAGCAAGTTCAACCTGCCGGCGAGCCTCGTCGAGGCTATTCCGCAGATCGGCGAGCACCACACCACGATCGTGATGCACAATGACGGCGTGGTTCAGGGCCTTTCGGAAGTGCCGTTCATGCAGCACGTCGACCGCTGGGGCGTGCTCACCATCGGCACCGGGCTTGGCAATGCGCGCTTCACCAACCGCCGCAAGGAGGGCGGCAACGGAAAAGACCGGGATTCCACGGAGAACGGGAAGAAAAAAGGTAAAGCTGACAAGGAGTAACCTTGACTGGTTAGGTTAAGGGGCGGATTGCGTTGCGCGGTGCGGGCTGCACGCTAGGGTCGAATCGTCGCTTCACTCGGCCGGCGAAGCCGCCCTTCCCGGTCAGTATTTCAATGAGCGGCAAGGGACCGCCAGTGTTTACCGCGTCTGGCGGTCCCACCCCGTTTTGGACCCGGGCCTCAATTCCAGCCGATGCGCTGAAAGAATGCCGCGATCTCCACGGCCGCGCGATCCGGATCTTCCCGATGTGGGAAGTGCCCGACATCCGGAAACATCGCCAGATCGAGCTCGCTGAAGGTTTCACCGAGCCGGTCGGTCCAGGCATAGGGAAACAGCGGGTCGTGCTCGGCCCAGCGCACGCAGGTCGGCACATTGATTGGCGGCAGGCGCGGTGCCTCGCCCTTCATCATCGCGATGCGCCCGGCATGCGAGGCGCGATAATGCGCAAAGCCGCCGGCGAGATTGCCGTCCTTGAGGAAGTTGTCGGCGAAGGCGTCGAGCACATCGTCGAAAGCATCTTTGCGATGCGCCCAGCCTTTGAGGAAGTGGCTGATATAGAGCCGGCAGGTCTCGCGACTGGCGCCGACGAGCGCCGGGGCCATCTCCATCTGGTGAAAGGACTGATACCAGATGTGGTTGAGCCTATCAGGCGCCGCCATGCGCGGCCCGATGCCGGGATAGACGAAATCGAAGAAGAACAGCCCGGTGAGCCGGCCCAGTGCCTGCCGGGCCAGGGGCTGCATCACCGCGCCGCCGACGTCATGACCCACGATGCCGAATCGGTCGATGCCGAGCCGGTCCATCAGTGCCAGCATGTCCGCCGCATGGCCGTCCGGCCCGTAGGGGCCATCAGGCTTGTCACTGTCGCCGAAGCCGCGCAGATCGGGCGCGATCAGCATGAAGCGGTCCGAAAGCCTGGATATCACCGGCTCCCAGGTCAGCCAGAATTCCGGCCATCCATGCAGCAAAAGCAGCGGTTTGCCCCGTCCTGCGCGAACCAGGTGGAAATCGGCGCCATTGGCCGCGATCGTCAGATGCTCCACGGCGGTTCCTTTCGGAGTGAGAGGGAAGGGATGAAACAGGCGGCGGATTTTCGCCTTTCGCGCCTTGTCTGGCCGGCCATCCTCGCCTATTACACGCCCCGACCACAGGGGTTCCTACCTCTTATCGGCACCTTCAGGAGAGGTGGCAGAGTGGTTGAATGCACCGCACTCGAAATGCGGCATAGGTGCAAGCCTATCGGGGGTTCGAATCCCTCCCTCTCCGCCATAATAAAACAGCTTCGAGAAAGCCCCGGAAAACTGCACGCCAGAGGCTTCTGGTGTGGCCCGAAGGGTAGCCCCAAAGCTACCATGGCAGGCCCGTGCCTTCGCGATCCTGCGCTCTTGGTAGTCATCCGTCAGGCCCAAAGCTACCCAGATGTTGATCTCGGTTTTGCCGTACTCGCCCTCCGCATGCCTTTCTGGAAGCTGGCCTGGGCGTGATCTGCAAGGCCGCGAGCTTTGCATGACTTTCTAAGTGGGCGCTCTCGTCGGTCTTCTTGTTCATGACGTAGCCATGTCCGTCCACGCAGAACAGGATGTCGTATTCCTTGCAGCGCGGATAGATCCAGGGCGACGTCCGCAGGTCGCCCGCCATGACACCAAGGGGCAGATCGAGGCGCTCGCGAGATGCGGCAACGCCGGCCCGCGCGATCTCGAGGCCGGCGACGAAGTCTTTCCCGCGCCCGTCCCAAGTACGTGGAACGCTTCCGTGCCGGGTACGCCCTGACCGTCGGGGCTGGCGATGCGCGTTGCTGTCGAGAGATAGCAGATGTCGGCGGTGACGACCCCCTCATCGGAAGGAACGAACGTAAAGCGACCTAATACATCACTTCAGACGTCTGAACGTCGCGGGCGATGACCTCGGAATACAGGCGTCCCGTTTTGCCGAGCCTCTTAAGACGGGTCCTCGGCGTTGAACATTGGAACCTGCTCAGGATCAAAGCCCTCAAGCTGAACCAGCCTCGCACCGCCTTTCTCGCGGGACATCCTGGTCGAGGCTGTGATAAGCTGCTCTCAGTGCGCCTTGGCCGCCCGGACGAAGATCAGCGTCCCTCTCAGTGGCTTGCCTGACGGCGGAGTCCAGCAATTTGGCCCGTCTTTTCGGCTCGGCGCTGATAGCGATAGTGGCTCTCAGGTCCAGCGGGCATGTCGAGCGAGACTTCCGCCCGAAATGGCGCCGGGCGCGTCGATGGCAAGCGAAAGCCTATCCTGGCCGCGTTGTCCGCGGCGGGCCACTCGGTGAGGTCAATCGTTGCTCTACAACTCTATCCAAGTACCTTCTGAAATCATCCATAAATGGCAAGAGGTCGTGGATGTGCTTGCCGAGATCATGCACGTCCCCTCAGCTTTGATCATGCGAGTAGAGCCGCCCAACATCAAAGTTTTTGTATCCAGCGAGTCCAAGGGGAACCCCTACGAAGCGGACGAACTCGCACCGCTTAACACCGGGCTCTATTGCGAAACCGTGATGAAAACGTGCCAACCTCTGCTCGTTCCGGACGCCCTTCGCGATGAAGCGTGGAAATCAAACCCTGACATCAAGCTGGGGATGATTTCCTACCTTGGCGTACCGATCAGTTGGCCCGATGGCGAGGTATTCGGAACGATTTGCGTTCTCGACAACAAAAGTAACGAGTACAGCAAGCCCTACCTCAGACTCCTGCATCAGTTGCGCGACGCGGTGCAGATTGATTTGCAAAGGTTAGCGGCACAGCACAGACAGCTCGAAGAACGTGAGACGAAGATCCGGCGTCTGGTCGACGCCAACATCATCGGGATCTACATCTGGGAGCTCGATGGTCGGCTCCTTGAGGCCAATGATACGTTTCTGCGTATGGTGGGATACGATCGCGAGGATCTTATCTCGGGTCGTGTGCGCTGGACGGACCTCACGCCGCTGGAATGGCGCGATCGCACCGCACGCGCCCAGGAAGAATTAAAGAGGACTGGCGCGGTGCAACCCTTTGAGAAGGAGTACCTTCGCAAGGACGGCAGCCGCGTGCCCGTGCTGATCGGCTCGGCGGCGTTCGATGAACAGCGAGACCAAGGCGTCGCGTTCGTGCTCGATCTGACCGAGCGCAAGCGGGCGGAAGCGGAAGCCCGCGAAAGCGAGCGGCGCTACCGCGAAGCGCTGATGGAGCTCGCGCACGTCAATCGCGTCACGACAATGGGGCAACTGACGGCTTCGATTTCACATGAAATGAAGCAGCCGATCGGGGCGGTTGTCGCCAACGCAGAGGCCGGGTTGAACTGGCTTGATGCTCAACCGCCAGAACTGAATCGGGTTCGACAGACGCTTGGTTGCATAATAACTGATGGCCTGCGAGCCGGCGAGATCATTGGTCGCATCCAGGGCCTCATCAAGAAAGCGCCTCCGCGGCGAGAGGAAATGGAGATCAACGCGGCAGTCCTTGAGGTCATAGCTCTGACCCGTGGCGAAGTGGTGAAGAACGGTGTCTCGGTGCGGACGCAACTCGCGGACGGCTTGCCACTCATTCGAGTAGATCGGATCCAACTGCAACAAGTCGTCCTCAATTTGATCATCAACGCCGTCGAAGCGATGAGCGCCGTCCGCGAGGAGCCGCGTGAGTTGCTGATCAGCACTGACAGAGATGCCCTGAATGGCGTGCTCGTCAGCTTGCGAGATTCGGGGCCGGGGCTGGATCCGGCGAGCCTTGAGCACGTCTTCGATCCATTCTACACGACCAAGCCCAGTGGCATGGGCATGGGATTATCAATTTGCCGTTCGATCGTCGAAGCTCACGGGGGACGGATATGGGCGGGCGCGAATGAAACTCGAGGCGCGGTCTTTCAATTCAGCCTGCCTCTAGAGCGAGACGAGATCATTTCCGCTGAATACGCCGGCCCATGCCGGCGGGCCGAGAAAGCGGATACGGAGAGCGAAAACGAGAGCCCGTTCTCCGCGACGGCAGATGTCTTTACCGAGATTGGCCGCGGCGCACTGGCGCACGTTGCGCGGTAGAGTTAAGCCAGCAACGTTCGGCTCAGGTCAATGCCATGCTTTGCGGAAATTTTGCCTCTGTTTTGCCCGTCGAGGCGCGACATCATTAGAAACCACCATCTCTCCGGACCGCCGGCGGCACGATCGCAACCAGTCGGCGATGGCAATAGCGCGCTCCAGCGCCGGGTCGGGTCTACGATCACGCCCGCCCATTGCCGTTGCGTAAGTCCTTGATCTTGCGGCCCTCGCCTACTGTGCATGGGGTTGTTTTCGCGCTTTTTTGCGTCCCATGGCAGAAGGGCTAAGGTTTAATCGTCACGGCAACGCGACTGACCTTCCCAGATCGGGCCGCCGTCGTACAAGCGAGACAGGAATGCAATCTACCGCCACCGGCTGGGGCAACGGGCTTCTCGGCGTCATCATCTTCAGCGGCTCGCTGCCGGCGACGCGCGTGGCGGTCGGCGGCTTCTCCGCGCTGTTCCTGACATCCACGCGCGCGGTCATTGCGGCGCTGATAGGCCTGGCCGTGCTCGGCTTGCTCCGTCAGGCACGGCCGGCGATGCACGATCTCGCCTCGCTCGCCATCGTCGCCATCGGCGTCGTGGTCGGCTTTCCCTTGCTGACCGCGCTCGCGCTCCAGCACATCACTTCGGCGCATTCAATCGTCTTCATCGGCCTCTTGCCGCTATCGACCGCGATCTTCGGCGTCTTGCGCGGCGGTGAGCGGCCGCAGCCGCTGTTCTGGCTGTTCGCCGTCCTCGGCAGTGCCACCGTCGCGGGCTTTGCTCTGTCGAACGACGGCTCAGCCTCGCTCACCGGCGATCTCCTGATGGTGGCCGCGATCGTCCTGTGCGGCCTCGGCTATGCCGAAGGCGCCGCGCTGTCGCGCCGCCTCGGCGGCTGGCAGGTGATCTCCTGGGCGCTGCTGCTCGCGCTGCCGCTGATGGTGCCTGTCGCGATTTGGACGTGGCCGCCGACATGGAGCGGCGTCAGCGCGCCCGCCTGGATCGGGCTCGCCTACGTCTCGATCTTCAGCATGTTCGTCGGCTTCATCTTCTGGTATCGCGGGCTTGCGCTCGGCGGCATTGCCCGCGTCGGCCAGTTGCAGCAGCTCCAACCATTCTTCGGCCTCGCGCTTGCCGGCCTGTTGCTGCGCGAGCCGGTTGCCTGGAGCATGATCGCCGCGACCGCGCTCGTGGTCGTCTGCGTCTTCTTCGCGCGCCGGTTTGCATGATGATGGCCGGCTAGTCCTGCCTTCGGTACGGCAACAGCGCGAGTGCACGGACTGCCCAAGCAGGCCCGGCGAACGCGCGCGAGATCAATGATTCCCGCGCGCGCCTAGCGACGTACGAGCCGCGAACGAGCTCACTCCATCACGGTTTTCGTCAGCGTCGAGCGGGCGAACTTCTTCAGCGGCATCGGCTTGCCGAACAGAAAGCCCTGCACGAGATCGAAGCCGAGCTCGTTCGCGCCGACGAGGTCGGCGCGGCTCTCGACGCCCTCGGCGACCACGCGCGCGCCGTAGCCTTGCGCCAGCTCGACGATGTGACGGCACACCGTGCGCTTCAGCCGGTCACTGCCGCTGCCGGTGACGAAGTGCCGGTCGGCCTTCATCATGACGAAGGGAATCTTGTCCAGGCCCATCAGTGCCGGCCAGTTGGCGCCGAGATTGTCGATCGCGAGGCCAATATTGTGCAGCCCCACCTCGCGTGCGACCTCGGTCAGGAGATCGAGATCGCGGGTCGCTTCTTCGCTGTCGATCTCGATGGTCAGCCCGCCGAAGGCCGGATGCGTCGGCATGCGGCGACAGAGATCGCGCACCGCCTGCGGCCCCTTCAGATAGGACGCCGGCAGGTTGATCGAGAGATCGACCGGGCTCTGCTGCTCCAGCAAATAGTGCCAGTCCTGCATGGCGCGCTCGATCACGAATTCCGAGAGGTCACGCAGATGCGGATCGTGCTCATCGGGAATGAAATAGGCCGGCGGCACGACGCCCCAGGTCGGATGGCGCATTCGCACCAGCGCCTCGGCGCCACTGCGGATCAGCGTGCGTGCGTCGATCTTGGGCTGGTACCAGAGCTCCAGCCAGCCGGCATGCAAGGCCTCGCCGACATGCACGGCCGGGCTCGGCGCCGGCTCCTCCGGCAGCAGCATCGCGACACGCTCGCGCAGCGTCTCCGCGGCAAAGGGCGTGGTCAGTGGCGGCAGCATCGCAAGGCCATATTCCTCGCCGACCTGCCGCACGGCCCTGACGACGATCGATTCGCGGGCGCCGACCGCCAGAACCTTCCCAGCGAAGCCCTCACGCACCAAGACCTCGAGGAATCTCCCCGGCTCGATGCCGTCGGTGGCGACACCGAGCAGGATCAGATCCGGCAATTCGGTGGCGAGCACGGTTTGCAGCTCGTCCGCGCTGGCGCATTCGCAGGTAACGAAGCCAAGATCCTCGAGCACTTCGCTGAGGAAGGCGCGCAAGTGACGCTTGCTGTCGGCCACGCAGGCGCGCGGCGTCACCTTTCGCCGTCCGAAGGTTACAGGCCTTCGTCCGACGAGTTCAACAATCCCATCGTTCATCAACACCACTCCCGTTCCGTGACGGTTTCTTAAACGCGGAGCGTGGGTTCAAATAAGGAGAGCGTCGCATCGCTGTTGAATTATTTGAGTAACGTTAAGCCCTGCAATTCGAGCTAATTTGTCGACATATTCTTCGAAAAGAATTCGCATACTCCGGCACCGCACGCGCAACGGCTGCCAGCGCATGCGGAATTTCTCCCGCGCGATCGATGAACGTGCGGCTTGCCGACGCCAGGCATCGAGCGATGCGGTTGCGTGGCCCTTCGCTGCAATGACAGGACGATTGGAGAATTAATTTCCGGCGGCTTTTTCGTGTTGTGCCACGCCGACTGCCTTGTAGTCATAGGTCGGATAGAATTCGGTGCGATAAGATCCCCATGCCGTGTCCTCGATGACGCGGTTGACCTCGCGCAGCCGCGACGCCGGCAGGCGCAGCGTGATCACCTGGCCAATGCCCATCATCACATACCAGCTCACGACCTCGACGCCGGCCGGCGGAAACGCCTTGTAGAAGCCCTGCGTCTCGAGTTGCGCATTCAGCTCGTGCAGCGGCCGGGATTGATCGTGTTTGAAGAAGACGGTCAGCAGCACCGCGTTGTCGGCGGTCGGCGCAGCATTGCCTTGCGGCGGCGTCGTCTGCGCCATCGTCGTCGATGTGAGCGCGAGCGCACTCACGAGCAACATCACCATCGTCAGGGTCCGTCGGTTCGATCTCATCGCGACCTCCTGCGGCTTGCTCCTTCGCAGGTTCGGAGGATAGGAGCGACAGCTACGGCCGCGGAACTCATTTTCGCGCGATGCGGGCATGTTCCACCTGCGCTCGTGACAGTTATGCGACGATGCGTCCGCGCCTGTCGGCGCAAATGTGAAACACATCACATGCGCACTGCCGCGCCTGCGCTATTGCTCCGCACAGCCGGTGGTGGGCTGTCGAGGATTGCAGCAATGACGATGCGGCGAATGATGTATTGGTGGTTCAGATTCGTGCTGTCGGGGCGATTTCTCGATCGCTTCCTGTGTCTGCCGCGCGCGCATTAGGGCATGATCCGGAAAAGTGTGAAGCGGTTTTCCGAAAAGATCATGCTCAAACAAAGACCTAAAGCGCGATGACGGTTCAATTCAATCTCATCGCGCATTAGGGCATGATCACTCACCGATAACGCGAAAGCCCCTCGCGCTTTGATGACTGCGCGATATCAGGTCTGCCCGATCAATTTGCGAAACGCTGCAGCGCCGTCCTGCATCGCGTCGCGTCCCTTCCAGGCGAGATAGGTCAACTTGCCGCCGAACGTATCGTGGCTGCGCAGGCGGCGCGATCCGAGAATGTGGCCGACATTGGCGGGGAAGCGGCTGACCTCGGCGGACACCAGTGCCGCGATCGCGTCCATCAATTGCTGGAGGCGGATGCCCCACTCGCAATGTTCGATGTCGTCGATGCGGACCTTGAGCGCATATTCGATGTCGTAGATCTCGGCGAGCAGGTCGCGCGCGACCAGCACCCGGTTGTGCCGGAGTGCGACCCGGAGAGCGAGGCGCTTGTCGTCGAGACGGTCGAGCACCATGGGAACGACGCAGGCATAGGGCGCGGCGGCGACGTCGGCGGCGCTCTTGCTCGCGGCGGCCTTGGTGGCGAGGCGTACCAATTGCCAGGGCGTCTTGAGGCGCCTTGCCACCAGTGCCAACGCGAAGGGCAGCGCGCGGGGATGGGACTTTCTGAAGGCGTCGAGTTGCGAGGTGACCTGGGCCACCTGGTTGTCATCGAACTTCGCGATCTGCTCGGGCAGCTTCTCGTTGAATTTCGGCAGCGCGTCACCGGCGCGCAGCACGTCGAGCATCTTCATGACGTCGTCGAAGGCGGTGCGCGATGCCGTGTACTGCGCGAGCTTGCCGCGTGCGAGCTCGCTGCTGTCCGCCGACGGCAGGGTGCTCTCGAGGACCTTGAGGACCTTGGTCTGGAAGGTCGACGCGATCTTTTGCACTTCCTTCGGGTTGTTGGCGGCGACCTGGTCGTTGATCGCCTTGATGTAGTCGCGTGCCATGGTCGGCAGCAGGTCGCGGCAGATCCATTCCCAGATCGGGGTGAGGGTGTTGCGTGAGATCCGCCCCGCATTGGCGTGCTCGGGCGCGCCGTCGATCAGGAGTAACTCGAGCGGTGCGAAGAAATAGCGCGAAGGGCTGGTGGCGCGCGCCTGGGTCGATCCGTCCTTGCGAAACTCGGCGCGCAAGCGCGACTGGATGTCGGCAGAGCCCGGCATGTCGATCCCGCACAGCTCGAGCCGCTCGAGTTCGCTGAGCAGACAGCTGCGCGACAGCGGCGTCAGCCTCTGCAAAAATTCCGACAGCCGATCGATCTCGTTCATGGCACGCAATCTTTCGCAGCGTTTCCCGCAGGCTTGCGGGCCCAATGCGTGGAGGCATTTGCGCGCTCTCAATCTCCCTAGAGAAGCAAGCCGCCGTTAATTAATCCGTAAAATCCGGGGGCGGGCATGAGCGGAGGCAGCCTTTGAGGGTTTTCGCCCGCTTGCCCAGGATCTGAACCGGAATCTCAACCTCTACGCGCCCGGGAACCGCTCCGCGCAAGCATAAATTGTGCCGATGTCGCGGATTTAGCGCAAAACTGCCGAAATCACCGTAGTCTTACGGAGCAAAAAGTTAACCACAGACCGGCCCCCGTTCCGCTAAATGAGTGACATGGCGTCACAGAATGATACGGCCACTGATTCGCGGCCGTCGGAATGGTACGAAAGCAGCGCTGCTCCAGCTGAAGAGCCCGATTTCGTCCGCCTGAACGCCGCCCGTGCCAAGGCCGCCGACGAAATGGCCGCCGCCATTGCCCGCGAACTCAACGGCCCCCTGACGGCGCTCCTGCTCTACATGGGCGAGATCAAGCACCACAGCGATCAGCTCGCGCCCGTCACCGGCGACCGCGCCTATTTGCAGCGCGTCGTAGAGAATGCGCTGGCGCAGACCGAGCGCGTTTGCGGCCTCGTCAAGCAGCTTGCCGGTCCTCACAAGGGCGGCCTGCCGATCCCATCCGGGACCGGGGACGCCGAAGCGCGGCCCCCCCGCGTGCCGCTGCCGCAGCGCGTGCCCAGCGCCGAATTGATTGGCCTGTCCGGCCAGAAGCGGCTGACCAAGCGCGAGCGCGAGGTGCTGAGGCTGATCAGCGAAGGCTATTCGAACAAGCAGGGCGCGCTTCGGATGCAGATCAGTCCGCGCACGTTCGAAAGCCACCGCGCCGAGGCGATGCGCAAGCTCGGTGCGCGCAACACTGCGGACCTCGTCCGGGCGGCACTGCTGCATTCGATCGATTGAGATTGATAGTTACATTCCGCCCGGCCGGCGGCGCGGATCCCGCTCAGAAATAGTCTTCGGCGAAGGGACGCGTGCGTGATGCGGGCCGCAATGGCTTGGACTCGTCCTTCGGTGCGTTCGGGATGATCGTGATGGTCCAGCGGGGAGGCATGCTCGATTCCTGCTCGAGCACCGAGCGCACGAAGCCAGTCACCGTCGACTCGCCAGACTTTACCGTCGCCATCCGGCCGTTGAACTGAGCGATGCGGAAGCGACGGACCTCCTTCTGGTCCGCAGTCTCGTAGGTGAACATGGAAACCCTCCTGGTTTCCCGCGACTATCGCGACCTATGATTAGCCATCTGTGAAAATCCCAAGCCGTAGAAGTACGGCGGGAATACACGCGCGGATGGTTAGAGCGTTTTCGACAACCGAAATGGCTCTAAAGCGCGATGAGATTTGGATGAATCGTCATCGCGCTTTAGGTTGTTGTTTGAGCATGATCTTTTCGGAAAACCGCTGCGCACTTTTCCGGATCATGCTCTAGTATTCCGGCTCCTGCGCGCGCGCCGCGGCGTAGGCGACATCCATCAGGTCCAGGAGATCGCGTAGCTCGGTGTCGTGAAGCGTCTCCGCGGACTTCTCCAGCCGCAGTGCGAGCGCCGCGAGCCTGGCATAGCCGAACGTCCCGGCCGCACTCTTCAACGAATGTGCTTCGCGCGCGATCCTGGCCTGGTGCTGCTCGCGCGAGAGCGTGCGGAACAGTTGCAGGCGCGCGCCGGTCTCGCTCCAGAACACGGCGCGCACCTCGCGGGCCCCGTCCTCGCCGATCTCGCGCACCAGCGCCGCATAAGCATTCGGGTCGCGCGCGGGCGCGCAATCGAGCACTTTCTGCGCCGGCGCGACGGACACTTCAAACATGGCTTTGCCTGCCTCGATCACGATTCGATGCCGCGCGGGCCCGGTATCGGTGCGAGGCCCGCCGTGTCTACGGCATCTGGATTTCAGTTCCGGAAGCAGGACGGTTCGTGTTTGCGGACCGGCATTAGCCGTCGGTTTACCACGCCTGCGGGTCAGCGCTGGCCGAGCAGCCGGTCGTATTGCGCCTTCACGGTGGCGTAGCATTCGCACGCGGTCTGCCGCAGGCCGTCCAGGTTCAGGATCTGGATGTGTCCGCGGCTGTAGTGGATGAAATTGGCCTGCTGCAAGGTGTTGGCGACCAGCGACACGCTGTTTCGCCGCGCCCCAATCATCTGTGCCATGGCCTCCTGGGTCAGCAGCAGCCGGTAGTCGCCCGACAGGTCATGGGTGTGCAGCAGGCAGCGCGACAGTCGCGACTCCACGGGATGGGCGGCGTTGCAGCCCGCGGTCTGCTGGACCTGCGCGTAAACCGCAAGACCGTGGCGCGTGAGCAAGGTCCGCAAGCTGCTGCTCTGGTCGGCGGCGACGCGCAGCCGGTCGAGATCCATCACCGACGCGATCCCGGGAACCAGCACGACGGCCGTATTCAGCGCGCATGCATCGCCCATGGTCGAGAGTGTCCCGAGCAGGCTGTCGCGGCCGATCATCGCGACCTGCACATGCTCGCCCTTGGCGAGCTTCACCACCAGCGAGATCACGCCGCGGTGGGGAAAATAGGCGCGCTTGAGCGTCTCGCCGGCCTCGACCAGCACCGCGTCATGAGGCAGATCGACCGCGCGCAGGTGTGGGCGGATCAGCTCATAATCGTCCGCCGACAGCGCGGACAGGAAACCGTTGGATGGGCGGCCTGTCGTTTCCAAAGCTGCCTCCCGCCTTCTGCACCAGCGAAGTCGCCGCCGGCGAAATCGCTCCTTGCGCGAGTAAGTTCCATCATGTTCACGTCGGGATATATTGGCAATTGGGACAAGATGTCCGACCCAAGGCAGTCTCCCTGACCATTTCGACCGTTACGAGATGAGGGCGCAGCAGATCGAAGTCTGCCGCGTCGAGCATTTGCAGCAACTGGTTGGGGCGGGTGGCCGCTCGCGGTCATGCGGATCGATCCGGCGGTTTAGGGAGGGAAGGTCTGCGCCATATTCTCGTTGTCGACGACCCGATGGTGTGCATGGCCATCGAGATCTATCTCCAGCGCAACAATTTTCGGGTGACGATTGCCGAGGCAGGTGAAGCCGGACTGCGGGCCCTCGCACACGAACAGTTCGATCGGATGATCATCGATATCTTCATGCCGCACATGCGCGGGTTCGAATCGATCCGGACCTTCCACGAGCGGGCGCCCGCCATTCCGCTGATCGCGATGTCGGGCTACGCTTTCGCAAATCTGAATTCGCCCGCACCCGATTTCCTCCGGATGGCGCTGGAGCTCCGCGCCGCACGCTGTCTGCGCAAGCCGTTCACGCCGCACGCACTGCTCGCCGCCATCAACGATTGCCTGGCGGAGCATCGGCCCGACGCCGAGATTGCCTCCGCAGCGCGGCTGGGTTAGCGCGGCACGAGCCGGACTGGCGACGAGGTAACGGTTCGTTTACCGAAAACGCGAATTTTGCGGATCGCGGCACAGCACGAAACGACCATCGCGAGAGCGTCCGCGACCGCGGGCCGAGTCCGTTCAATTCCACGCTGGTCGCGCTTATCGTCCTTCACGAACGGGATTTTCTCGCGCGTGCCATGCGCCGTTATCGAAGCGTCTACCTCACTCCTCGCTCCGTCGCGGCGCGGTGCCGGTTTTGTCGAAGCGTGTCCTCGCATGCAGCCGAACGGCAAACTTGTCTTCAATATCCGTATTAGCACGGAGGCCGAAATTAACGGGACCGTGAAAAGGGATGTCTAACGATCGAAAAGAGGGCTTCCGTCGATTCCAAGCGCGGCGCAACGCGTCGAAGCCCAGTCAGTAAGGCGTACCT
>NZ_PSRT01000064.1 GCF_004212635.1 Bradyrhizobium genosp. SA-3
CGTCACGCTCAACATGCTCGGTCGCGCCAAGAAGGTGATGATCGACAAGGAGAACACCACGATCGTCAACGGCGCCGGCAAGAAGGCCGACATCGAGGCGCGCGTGGCCCAGATCAAGGCGCAGATCGAGGAGACCACCTCGGACTACGACCGTGAGAAGCTCCAGGAGCGTCTGGCCAAGCTCGCCGGCGGCGTCGCGGTGATCCGCGTCGGCGGCGCGACCGAGGTCGAGGTGAGGGAGCGCAAGGATCGCGTTGATGACGCGATGCACGCGACCCGCGCGGCTGTCGAGGAAGGCATCGTCCCGGGCGGCGGCGTCGCCCTGCTCCGTGCCGCCGACGCGCTCAAGGGCCTGCGCACCAAGAACGACGACCAGAAGACCGGCGTCGAGATCGTACGCAAGGCGTTGTCCTGGCCGGCCCGTCAGATCGCGCTCAACGCCGGTGAAGACGGCTCGGTCGTGGTCGGCAAAGTCTTGGAGAAGGATCAGTACTCTTACGGCTTCGATGCGCAGACAGGCGAATACAGCAACCTGGTCTCCAAGGGCATCATCGACCCGACCAAGGTCGTGCGCACCGCAGTCCAGAACGCCTCCTCGGTGGCGGCGCTGCTGATCACAACGGAAGCGATGGTTGCCGAGCTGCCGAAGAAGAACGCCGGCGGCCCTGCGATGCCTCCTGGCGGCGGCATGGGCGGCATGGGTGGCATGGACTTCTGATCCAGCCGCATCACGCGGACCACCAAACGCGAGAACCCCGGCAGCAATGCCGGGGTTTTTGTTTGCTCTTGCAATCTTTCTACCACGTTATTCTGGGCTCGCATTACGCGCGGCCCCGGCACCCCGGATCGTTGATAGGCCTATCTAGTTGCCAAGTATCGAATGGATCCATTGGCGTCAGATGCCGGACGGGCCCCCGCGCAGTGCTTCGGTCTTAAGGTCTACAATTCACCACCAGCAGCCAGATTTCATTGGTGGGCGAGCCGACGTTCCGCAGCAGCCACTACGAGAGGCCGCGTGGCCTGAGAACGGCTCCGCTAGGCACGGCACCGAACAACAGACTTACGCCACCGTCACCCGCAAGTATTTTTACTCCGCTTTGCTTAGCAAATCTGCTCCCGACTACGCGCCTGATCGCCAGGAATGCCCTCACGCGCGCTGCGACACTTGAAGAATTTCATTTTCATTCGATGCCGCGGAAGTCAGGATGAGGGAAGCGCTGCGAGCAATCACTGCGGCTTGGCTGTGGCGCAGCGCGGAAATTTACGTTAGCTTCTGCTGGCGAGTTTGCAAATGCGTACCCGCATCCGATCGCTCCGAGAACAACGGGCGATCATTCGAGCGCTTGACCCCTCCCATCCTCAGAGCTGGGATAATCCCGACAATGAGGAAATCTGGTTTGAGCTGGCGCGCGCCATCGGACGCCAGATCGCACGGGATGAAAATGACGGCTCGGCAGCAGCCGATAGAGGACCGGCATGACGACAAGGTCATCCAAGAAAACGGCCGTACTATACGCCCGCTATTCCAGCGACATGCAAAAGGCGACCTCGATTGACGGTCAGCTATTGCTCTGCCGGAAGGTCGCATTGCGCAACAGCCTCGATATTATCGGGGAGTTTGTGGATGCCGCAAAATCTGGCCTTACCGAAGGTGCACGGGACGGCTATCAGCGCTTGCTCAACGGTGTGCGAAAACATGACTTTGACGTGGTCGTCGTAGAGCACTTTGACCGCTTGTCGCGCGATCCCGCAACTATCCAGCGTCTCAAGCAGGTTTTCGAGTTCAATGGCGTTGAGTTAATGGATCAGAAAGGCGTCTATGCGACAGCCACGGACATCAGCATCGCAAGTCTCTACAATACGATTTACAAGCCGCAGCTCGCCGAGAAGGTTCGGCGCGGCCATGACAACGCTGTTACTAACGGAAGAATTCCTGGCTCATACGCCTATGGGTATCGGCCGAAACCAGGCGCGCCCGGCGAGCGGACGATCGATGAGGACGAAGCGAAGGTTGTGCTCCGCATCTTCACCGAATATGCGGCTGGCCGCTCGACTCGAAGTATCGCCGCTGATCTCACCCGCGAAGGCGTGCCCTCACCAGGGGCAATTCGTCACAAGAACAAGGCGGGACGCACCACCTGGAATCATCAGTGCATCACGGGCGGTCGGCATGGTCGCGGCATTATCGGTAACGATCTATACATCGGCGAGATACATTGGAACGTTCGCTCGACGATTATCAACCCGGAAACGCAGAAGAAGCAGAAGCGCCGCAATCCAGAGGAACGGCACATCATAGTCAAAAAGCCCGAGCTGCGGATCGTTCCGCAAGTGCTCTGGGATCGAGCGCAGAAGGTTCGTAGCGTGCGCGCCGTGCACATGTTCGGGCCGACAGGCAAGCCGCGGCGTCGCATCGTGATCCCGCGTAATAACGAGCACCCGCTTGCCGGGGTGCTCCGGTGCGGGGTCTGCAATGGCCATATGCGAATCGCTCAATCCTCCCGTAACGGCGCACCTCGCGCTGCATGCGCGAACGCGCATCAGCGGGGCACCTGCGAGCATACCCGCAGCTTTGACATGGACGTTTTGCTCGAAGATGCCTCCGCCAAGATCGAAGTGAAATTGCTTTCGCCAAGAGCCATTGAAGAGGCAATGCATGCTTGGAAGGTGGAGCGCAAAAACGATCGGAACAAGAGCAGCGGATACGCCAAGCTAGATCGTCGGCGCCGCGTGTTGACTACCGAGATCGAACGTCTGTCATATGCCATCGCAAATAGCCGTCGGAAGCCGGATGAGTTGCTCAAGCGGATCGATGAGTGTGACTTGGAACGGGAAAGCGTAGAAGAGCGCATGCGGCTGCTGGGCGGTGGCGGCGAAAATGTCATCCCCTTCGACCACCCGAAATTCGGTGACCGATACCGTTTGGAGGTTAGAAGGCTTGTCACAGCGCTCAAAACCAATCCTAAGGCGATCGAAACTCGTGTCGCCTTCCGCAACTTGATTGACTGCATCGTGGTGCATCCGGTTCGCAAGCGAATGCCCTACGAATATACGCCCTACCTCAACAGCGTTGCCCTTTACGGCAAGAAGCTTTTCCCAGAAGGCCGCCGCACGGCGGAAGAAAGCAGTTCGTTTGCCTACTACGATAATGGCAAGTCAGAGAAATCCGTGTCCTCGTAATAGACACGGACCTGCATGTGGTGGCGGCCGTCGCGGATCTCGCCGTCGAGATGAGCTGTCACGTCGCGAGCCTCTTCGCTTGTCGGTAACCGGCCCGTTTTGCGCAAAAACAGGCGGTCGCGCAAGAGAGCTACGATACAACCGGCCGCCTCGTCCCACCCAGCGTCACCTCGACGATCTCGGGCGGCACGCCGACGCGGAGCGGCATGATGCTGCAACCGAGGCCGCCGGAAATGATGACGTCGCATTTCAGCCTGATATGGCCATAGGCGAGCCGGATGCCGTGCTGCGGAGGAACCGCCGGCGACCAGCCGAGCAGGCGGACCTGGCCGCCATGGGTGTGGCCGGACAGTTGCAGCGCGACGCGCGGGGGCACGCGCGGCGCGATGTTGGGCTCATGCGCGAGCAGGATGATCGGCGCGTCGTCTGTGACCTTGGCGAGCGTCGCGTTGAGGTCGTCGGCACCGAAATGCACCATGCTGCGGAAGCGTCGCGCCGGCAGGAAGGCGAGCTGATCGCCGAGACCGGCGAGCCAGAACGGTCGGCCGTCCTTGGTCAGGCGCACGACATCGTTCTCGTAGACGGGGATGCCGGCTGCTTCCAGTGCGCGATGCGCGATAGTCGGGCCAAGTCCGGCCCGCTGCACGGTCTTGTCATCCCAATAATCGTGGTTGCCCATGACGGCATGAACGCCGAGTGGCGCCTTGAGGCCGGCCAGCACTCTGGCCCATTCGCTCGACGGGATGATGCGCGTGACCTGGTGCAAGCCGGCGACATAGTCGCCGAGCAGCACGATGAGGTCGGCGTTCAGCGCGTTGGTGCGGTCGACGATGGCCTCGATCCGGTCCAGCGGCATCCACGGATCGCAGGCATGGATGTCGGCGATGACAGCGATCTTCAGCGGAAGATCCGCCGGCCACTGCCGCGGGGTCGGATGATAGCGGGTGACGCGGAGCCGCAGCATCGGCTCGACGCCGACACCATAGGCCGCAGTCGAGCCGCCGAGGGCGGACAGGGCGCCAATGGAACGGATGAGATGACGGCGAGTGATCATGGACGCTCGATGGTGATGCTGCTTCTCGATGCGACCCGATTGAAGCGGAATTGGGGTGCGTTCGTGCAGACCGTCTGCATCCTGGTGCAGACGCCTGCACAGAAATTACCAGCGGCTCTCGCCAATCAGCGCATCCAGCCGCGTCCTCACGTCGTCGGGCGCGCGGTAGTACCAGACGCCGCCGAGCAGATCGCGAAAACGTTCATTGACACGCGCCTCACGCTCGATGCGGTCGATCGTCGCGGCGCTGATCACGACTTCGAGGGGGCCCGCGGCCAGCAGAGACAGCAGCACCGGATTGGCTTCGATCTTCAAGATCTCCAGGATGAGGTCGATCATCTTGTCCGGATCGTCCTCGCGCAGGTCGCGCTCGAAATCCATGATCGCGAACAGATTGTCGTCCTGGTCGCGTTCGGATTTGGAATATTGCTCGACCCAGGCGCGGGCGAGTTCGACAACCGGCATGTTGGCGCAATCGAGCGGCTCGCGCGGCGTGCGCTGGGCCAGATGGTCGGCTTGCCAGGCCTCCCTATCGCCAAGTCTTGCAATACGCGCCATCAAGGGATCGTCGGGATCGACGTGCACGCCGCCGAGCAGCCAACGCAGCCGGTCGTTGTGTTCGGCCTCGTGCTCGATGCGCGCGATCACCTCGGGACCGTGCGCATAGAGCAGCGCGAGCAGGAATTTGTCATTGATCTGCATCACCGTCGGCTTGTCGGCCTCGGCCTTGAGCACCTCCAGCACGAGGTCGAGCGCTGCTTGCGGCCGGCGGTGCGGCAGATGATCGAAATAGAGTTTTAAGGCCCAGATGCTGCCGACCTGATCGCGCCGGCTGACGCGTTGAAGCGCGCACCACATCGACGCCAGCTCGTCGAGCGGCATCGGATCGAGGAACGTCTCGGTCTCGTCAGGCGTGAGCAGCTGCGGCGCGGCCGCGATGACCTCGAGCAATCCGGTGACGTTCGTCGGCCCCATTTCTTCCCACTCCAATCCGTGTGCGTGAGCGGCGATATCGTTCGCCGCGCGTTCGGATTAGTGATGGGATTGAACCCGTGGGTTCACCGTATGCGGCAGTCAGTCGTCTTCGGACTGGTCGGTGCCGAACAAGCCGAACTGGGCAGCGTCGCGCGTGGGCTCGGCGAGACCGAGATGGCGAAAGGCGTGCGAGGTGAGCAGGCGGCCGCGCGGGGTGCGCTGGAGATAGCCGCACTGGATCAGATAGGGCTCGATGATGTCCTCGATCGCATCGCGCGGCTCGGACAAAGCGGCAGCCATAGTCTCGACGCCGACCGGGCCGCCGCCATAGTTCATCGCGATGGTCGTGAGGTAGCGGCGATCCATCGCATCGAGGCCCGCGGCGTCGACTTCGAGCGCGCTGAGGGCGTGGTCGGCGATCTTGCGGTCGATCTTGTCGGCGTCGGCGGCCGAAGCAAAATCGCGCACGCGGCGGAGCAGACGGCCCGCGATACGCGGCGTGCCGCGGGCGCGGCGCGCGATCTCGTTGGCGCCGTCCGCGCTCATGCCGACATTGAGCACGCGCGCGCCGCGGCTCACGATGCTTTCCAATTCCTCGATCGTGTAGAAATTGAGCCGGACCGGAATGCCGAAGCGGTCGCGCAAGGGATTGGTGAGAAGGCCGGCGCGCGTGGTGGCGCCGACGAGGGTGAATTTCGACAGCTCGATCTTCACCGAGCGCGCCGCCGGACCTTCGCCGATGATGAGGTCGAGCTGAAAGTCCTCCATCGCGGGATAGAGCACCTCTTCCACCGCCGGACTGAGGCGATGGATTTCGTCGATGAAGAGCACGTCGCGCTCTTCGAGATTGGTGAGCAGCGCAGCGAGATCGCCGGCTTTGGCGATCACCGGCCCCGATGTGGCGCGAAAGCCGACGCCGAGCTCCTTGGCCACGATCTGCGCCAGCGTGGTCTTGCCGAGGCCGGGCGGGCCGACGAACAGCACATGATCCAGCGCCTCGCCGCGCTTGCGGGCGGCTTCGATGAAGATCGAGAGATTCTTGCGGGCCTGCTGCTGGCCGACGAAATCGGACAGCGACTGCGGGCGCAGCGCGGTGTCGCCGACATCATCGCTGCGGCGCTCGGGCGAGACCATGCGGCTGGCCTTGGGATCGCTCACTCAGCGAACTCCATCAGATCGTAGGGTGGGCAAAGGCGCCCTTCGCGCCGTGCCCACCATGTTTCCAATCGCTCCAAAGGTGGTGGGCACGCTGCGCTTTGCCCACCCTACGAGACTGACCATTGACGCGCTCACTTCGCCAGTTCCTTCAGGCCGAGGCGTATGAGCTGCGCCGTCTCGGCATTCTCACCCGCGCTACGCGAGGCCGACGCAATCGCCGCAGCCGCCTGCGGCTGGCCGTAGCCGAGATTGACCAGTGCCGAGATCGCATCCGCCACGGGGCGCGGCGCGCGCTGGTCGTCGACGGCGCCGGCGAGATGCACCACGGCCGGATCGACATTGGCAAAGGCCGGCGCTTTGTCCTTCAACTCGGTGACGATGCGCTCGGCGACCTTGGGGCCGACGCCCGGCGTGCGGGATACGGCGGCCTTGTCGCGCAGCGCGATGGCATTGGCGAGATCGGCCGGCGACAACGTGCCGAGCACCGCGAGCGCGACCTTGGCGCCGACACCCTGCACGGTCTGGAGCAGGCGAAACCATTCGCGCTCCTGGTCGGTGCGGAAGCCGAACAGTTTGATTTGGTCCTCCCGGACATAGGTCTCGATCGACAGCACGGCCGCTTCGCCCGGCGACGGCAGATGCTGCAATGTGCGCGACGAGCAGTGCACCTGATAGCCAACGCCGCCGACGTCGAGGATGACGAAATCCTCGCCGTAGGAATCGATCAGGCCCTTGAGCTTGCCGATCATATCGATCCCTCGGACGCGGCAGGCACTTCTCTCTCGTCATGGCCGGGCTTGTCCCGGCCATCCACGCCTTCGCCACCAGAAAAGAACGTGGATGCCCGGGACAAGCCCGGGCATGACGAGCGTGATGTGTGTTGGCCGATCATATGCCCACCACCTTCAGCCTGAGCGCGGTGCTCTGGCGGTGATGGGCGTGGGTGATGGCGATGGCGAGCGCGTCGGCGGCGTCCGCCGACGGCGGCTCGGCCTTGGGCAGCAAAATCTTGAGCATCATCGCGATCTGTTGCTTGTCGGCGTGACCGGCGCCGACCACTGTCTTCTTGACCTGGTTCGGCGCATATTCGGCGACGCTGATGCCGAACATCGCCGGCGCCAGCATGGCAACGCCGCGGGCCTGGCCGAGTTTTAGCGTCGCGACGCCGTCCTTGTTCACAAAAGTCTGCTCGACCGCGGCTTCCATCGGCTTGTGATCGGACAGAATGGCCGCAAGCCCTTCGTGAATTGCGAGCAGCCGGCTCGACAGCGGCAAATCGTCCGGCGGTTCCACCGAGCCGCAGGCGACATAGATCAAACGATTGCCCTCCGCCTCGATCACGCCCCAGCCGGTGCGGCGCAGGCCGGGGTCGATGCCGATGATGCGAACGGGGCCACGAATCGGGAGCGCAGTCATGCGCCAGTGATAGCGGCTGGCCGCGGGATGCGAAACAGAAACAGAACGGAAGTAACAGGGGAAGTGTGGTGCTGCTCTTCGCCTCTCCCCGCTTGCGGGGAGAGGCCGGAATGCGCGCGAAGCGCGGATTCCGGGGGACTCTCCGCGAGTCCAACTGCCACCGAATTCGTGGAGAGAGCCCCTCACCCCAACCCTCTCCCCGCAAGAGCGGGGCGAGGGAGCGCACCGCCCGAGCCGCTCCTACCCACCCATCTTCGCCATCAGCGCGTCGGACACCTCGAAATTGGCGTAGACGTTCTGGACGTCGTCGTGCTCGTTCAGCAGGTCCATCAGTTTCAAGAGCTTCTCGCCGGTCTCGTCGTCGACCGACACCGTGTTCTGCGGCTTCCAGATCAGTGCGGCCTTGCGCGGCTCGCCGAACTTGGCTTCCAGCGCCTTGGCGACATCGCGATAGCCTTCGGTCGAGGCGTAGATCTCGTGGCCGCTCTCGCTCGAGATCACGTCGTCTGCGCCCGCTTCGATTGCGGCGTCAAGCACGGCGTCGTCGGAGGCGACGCTGCGGTCGTATTCGATGATGCCGGTGCGGTCGAACATGAACGAGACCGAGCCGGTTTCGCCGAGATTGCCGCCGGACTTGGTGAAGAAGGAGCGGATGTCAGAAGCGGCGCGGTTGCGGTTGTCGGTCAGCGCTTCGACGATGACGGCGACGCCACCGGGGCCGTAGCCCTCGTAGCGGATTTCGTCATAGTTCTCGCCGTCGCTGCCGAGCGCCTTCTTGATGGCGCGCTCGATATTGTCCTTCGGCATGTTCTCCTGGCGCGCGGCGATCACGGCGGCGCGCAGGCGCGGGTTCATGGCGGGGTCAGGGGTGCCGAGCTTGGCCGCGACGGTGATTTCCCGCGCCAGCTTGCCGAACAGCTTCGACTTCTGGGCATCCTGCCGCCCCTTGCGGTGCATGATGTTCTTGAATTGGGAATGTCCGGCCATGCGTGGTCTCTTGAATGGTCTTAGGAATCGTTCGCCGATGGGGGTGGGAAGCGCGGCCTTATAGGCCGCCAACCCACCGGAATCAAAGGGCTCTGGTGCTTTAAGGTAGCACTGTAGAGGTAGCCACCGTAATGGTCCGTGCCTAGAGGTCGGGCATCGTTAACCCTGATTTCATTTCGGCCTGCGAAAATAGCGTCCGCCCGTTCCCCGACAAGAGAGACGTGATGGCGTTCGGACTATTTCGGAAGCGTCTGCCGGAAATGGCTGCGCCCGCGGCAGCTCCGCAGGCTGCGCAGCCGGTGGCCAATTCCGAGCCCGCCCCCGCCACTGAGGGCGATTCCGCCAGGGAGATCCTGGAATTGCTGGAACTCGAGCTGGGCGCCATGATCCGCCAGCTCGAGCGCGCCGCCAATTCGGTGGCCGGGGGCGCCGAGGCGACCGCCGCAACCCTTGCCGCCATTCGCGACCGCACCGACGCCCTGACCGGCCGGACCAACGCGGCGCAATCGACCGCCTCCACCTTCGCCCATGCCGCCGACAAGTTCACGCAGTCCGCGCTGGGAATCGGGGCGCAGGTCCGCGAGGCCGGCAAGCTCGCCGACGAGGCCAGCGCCGCGGCGCAGGAAGCGCGCGCCAACGTCGATCGCTTGCGCGAATCCTCCGCCGCCATCGGCAATGTCGTGAACCTGATCGCGCAGATCGCGCGGCAGACGACGCTGCTCGCGCTCAACTCGACCATCGAAGCCGCCCGTGCCGGCGCTGCGGGAAAAGGCTTCGCGGTCGTCGCCACCGAGGTCAAGGCCCTCGCGGTGCAGACCCAGAGCGCGACCGAAGAGATCACCCGGAAGATCGACGCGCTCCAGCGCGACGCCGCCGGCTCCGCGGATGCGGTGCATCGCATCTCGCAGGCGATCGAGGCGATCCGCCCGGTGTTCGCGACCGTCAACGGCGCGGTCGCCGAGCAGAACGCCACCACCAGCGAAGTCTCCGGCAATGCGACAAGCGCGTCGGAATTCATCGTCTCGGTCGGCGAGAGCGCGGCTGAGATCGATGCGGCGACCAAGGCGGCCGAGACCCATGGCGAGAACGTCGCCAGCGCCGGCCGCGCCGTCACCACCTTCGCGCAGAAGCTGAAATCGCGCTGCGCCGTGCTGCTCCGCCAGAGCGAGCACGACGACCGCCGCAAGACCGAGCGCTTGCCCTGCCATCTCAAGTTCGAGACCGCGCGCGGCGTGATGCCGGTCTATGAAATCGCGATGGAGGGTGTGCTGATCGGCGGCGCAGACGCAGGCCGGCTTGCGCCGCAAGCGCTGATCGAAGGCATCCTCGAACACGTCGGCGCCTGCCGCCTGCGCGTGGTCGAGCAATCCAAGGCCGGCGCCCGCGCGCAATTCGTCAATGTCAATGCCGAGCTCAAGGAGAAGATCGAAGACAGGCTCTGGTCGATCCATGAGGAGAACACGGAGTTCGTTACCCGCGCCATGGAAGCGGGCAACGCGCTGACCAGAATTTTCGAGCAGGCGGTCGCTCGCGGTGAGGTCAGGATCGACGACCTCTTCGACACCCATTATGTGGAAATTGCCGCGACCAATCCGCAGCAATATCGCACGAAGTATCTAGATTGGGCCGACCGCGCACTGCCGCCGTTCCAGGAAGCCTTTCTGGCGAAGGAGCCGCGCATGGCGTTCTGCGCCATGGTCGACCGCAACGGCTTCCTGCCGGTACACAACAAGATCTATTCGCATCCGCAGCGGCCGGGCGATGTCGCCTGGAACACCGCCAACAGCCGCAACCGGCGGATATTCAACGATCCGGCCGGATTGGCCGCGGCACGCAACCTGCGCTCGTACCTGGTCCAGAGCTATGCACGCGACATGGGCAACGGGAACACGATCATGATGCGGGAGATCGATGTCCCGATCCGCGTGCAAGATCGGCACTGGGGCGGATTCCGCACCGCTTACAAGCTCTAGGGCATGATCGGAAAAGTTGTGCAGCGGTCTTTCTACAAGACCATGCTCCAATCAAAGAATTAAAGCGAACTGGCCCTCGTGCACGCTCAGGCAAGACGGCGGCGGCGAATCATCCTTAAAGCCGAAATTGGAATGGGAATGCCGCCGTGAGCCGGCGAACGGCTCTGACTGGAGGATTCATCGAACATGTCCGTCGCACAAGTTGCAGTCATGGACACTGGCTCCAACCGGACACTGGCCGAACGACTGATCGACCAGCTCGCCGATCGCATTGGCGGCCTCGGCGTGGAGCTCGCCGACATCGCCGGCAACGTCCAGGAAGTCGCAAACCGCGTCGCGAACCAGTCGGAACGGTTCCACCACCTCCAGAAGACGGCCGAGACGATGGTCTCGGCCAATCACGACATCGCCAATGCATCACAGGCAGTGCAAACGACCACGTCTGCCGCAGTCGGCGAGATCGTGCAGTCGCGCAGCGCCGTCGACGCCGCGGTCAGCCACATCTCCGAGCTCGTCGCCGCGGTGGAGCGCATCGAGGCACGCTTGAGCGCGGTCGGCTCGGCGCTGGCGCAGGTCGCAAAGGTATCAGGCTCGATCGAGGCGATCGCGAAGCAGACCAATCTGCTCGCGCTGAACGCCACGATCGAAGCGGCGCGTGCCGGCAATGCCGGCCGCGGCTTCGCCGTGGTCGCGAGCGAAGTGAAGAACCTCGCGGAAGCCACCCGCCAAGCCACGCACCAGATCTCCGACACCGTGCGCGACCTCGACGGCCAGATCGAGGGCCTGATCGGCGAGAGCAGCGACGCCTCGCAGCGCGCGAAGACCGCAGGCGAAGGTGCCCAGCAGATTTCCGGCATCATCTCACGCGTGCAGCAGGGCTTTGCCTCCGTGGAAGCGGAGATCGACAACGTCACACGCGCGGCGACCTCCAATCTCGGACATTGCGACACCGTCATCAGCGAGCTCAACGAGCTCGCCAGGGGCGTCGATCTGTCCTCGCGCGATCTCAAGAACGCCGACGAGCGGGTCGCAAAGCTGCTCGACACTTCCGAAGGCCTGATCGCGCTGATCGCCGACAGCGGGGTGGAGACGTCGGACGCGCCGCTGATCCGCGTCGTCGTCGAGACCGCCAAGCGAATCTCCGCCGAGTTCGAAGCCGCGATCGATCGCGGCGATATCACGCTCGACCAGCTCATGGACGAGACGTACCGCGAAATTCCCGGCACCGATCCGAAACAATACCTCACCAAATACGTCGAGTTCAACGATCGCGTGCTGCCCGCGATCCAGGACCCGATTCAGAAATCCGATCCCCGCATCGTGTTCTGCGTCGCCTGGGCCAAGGGGGGCTATCTACCGACCCATAATCCGAACTACCGTCTGCCGCAGGGCAAGGACCCGGTCTGGAATAACGCCAATTGCCGCAATCGCCGCCTGTTCACCGATCGCGCGGTGAAGAAGGTCGCGGCCAACACCAAGCCGTTCCTGCTCCAGACCTACCGCCGCGACATGGGCGGCGGGCAGTTCGTGCTGATGAAGGATCTGTCCTCGCCGATCATCGTTCGCGGCAAGCACTGGGGCGCCTTCCGGATGGGTTTTCGCCAGAGCTGACGGCCCGAGAGGCGCCTTGCACGACGGCGCTCCGGTGCCCTCAAATCAAAGCTGAAAAACAACCCCATGCACAGTAGCCGGGACCAGCGAAATCAAAGGCTTACGCGGGCACGCCCGAAGAAGCCGCGACGCGGTTGACGCGTCGGGCAAAACAGGGGCATAATGCGATTATTCCGAAATGGCTGCTTGCTCAAGCGCAGTTCGGCTGCGAGTGAGTTGCGATCTCGCACGTCATTCTTAAGTGTCGTCCCGGCGAAGGCCGGGACCCATACCGCGTGATCTATCGATCGTGGACGCTGTCAGTCCCGAAACGACCAGTCTTCGCCAAGCTTCTCCCTGTGGTTATGGGTCCCGGCCTTCGCCGGGACGACACCGAATTTGAGACGCCGCCGTTCAACTCAACCAGAACTTCGGCGTGGTCGACTCGAGCCGGCCGCCGACACGCACCGGCGCGATCCGCAGCGCGAGGCCCGTCGCGTCATCCGTCTCCACCGCGACGGCGCTCAGCGTCGCCGTCCCCGCGGCCGGCTCGAAGCGACCCGACGGAATCCCCGAGGTGAACCGGCGCAGCGGTTCTTCCTTCTGCATGCCGATGATGGAATCGTAATCGCCGGTCATGCCGGCATCGGTCATGTAGGCGGTGCCGCCTGACAGGATCTGGTGGTCGGCGGTGGGCACGTGGGTGTGTGTGCCGACGACGAGGCTGGCGCGGCCGTCGCAGAAGAAGCCGATGCCCTGTTTCTCGCTGCTCGCCTCGCAATGGAAGTCGACGACGATGGCATCGGCCGCGACGCCGAGCGGGCAGGCGCCGAGTTCGCGCTCGAGCGCCGCGAACGGATCGTCGAACGGGGTCATGAAGACGCGCCCCAAAGCGTTGACGACGAGCGCATGCTTGCCATTCTTGGTCTCGATCAGCGCGGCGCCGCGGCCCGGCGTGCCGCGCGGATAGTTCGCCGGCCGCACCAGGCGTTCGGCCCGCTCGATGAAAACCAAGGCTTCACGTTGGTCCCAGGAATGATTGCCGAGTGTTACCGCATCGGCGCCGGCGTCGAGAAACTCCTGATAGATCGCTTCCGTGATGCCGAAGCCGCCGGCGGCATTCTCGCCGTTGACGACGACCAAATCGAGCGACCAGTCCTTGACCATGCCAGGCAGATGGTCCGCAATCGCCGTGCGTCCGGCACGGCCGACGACGTCACCCACGAAGAGAATGCGCAACTTCAGAACTCCGGAAATCGAACACGTCCGATTCCGTTAGCACATAATCCAGCGCGACGTCGTGCGATAGTGCCGGAACCGCCTCGATCTCCTGCGCTGCAAAGGCAAGCCCGATCCCGACGATGTGCTTGGTTTTGCGCAAATGCGCGAAGGTGAAATCGTAATGCCCAGCACCATAGCCGATGCGGTGGCCGAGACGGTCGAAGGCGGCGAGCGGCGTCAGCATGATGTCGGGGATGACTTCGCTTGCTGCCGGCGACGGCTCGGGAATACCGAGCGGGCCGAGCATCAGGCGATCGTTCGGTTGAAACAGACGGAAGATCAACGACTGGCCGCGCGCGGTGACGCAAGGCAGCGCCAGCTTTGCGCCTTCCTCGGCGAGCTTTCTCATCAGTGGCAGCGGATCGATCTCGCTGCGGATCGGCGAATAGCCGGAGACGATGCTGCCTGGCAGGAGCTTGAACGGCAGCCCGCGCTTGGCGAGCTTTGCAGCGGCGGTGCTGCGCTTCTTCTCGCTCAGCGCGTCGCGCGCCGCCAGCGCTTTGGCACGGAGTTCGGCTTTGGAGTTGGACATGCGCGTTTCCCCCCGAAGGCGAAGTCTTGCTCCGCCGTCATCGCCCGCGAAGGCGGGCGATCCAGTATTCCAGAGACGCTAATGCTTGAACCTCAACGCTGCGGCGTACTGGATGCCCCGCCTGCGCGGGGCATGACAATGAGAGTGAATTGACCGCCGGTTTGTCGGGGACGCAATTCGACAGACACGAACCAGAAGCAAATAGTGCGAAGCCGCGTACGCCGTTGAAGCACTCGATCCCGGAGTTCCCTACGAAAGTAGGTGGGCACCATATGTCCGGGCCCACGGGCCCGGCCAGGGACAGTTCCCTAAAGGATCGATAAGGCCCCGGGGATATATGGCTCCTGACGCACGTCGCAGCCTCGCTCGTGCAATCTAACAACGATACTGACGAATCGCCAGCCCGCCGAGAATGCCGAGCTTCGGCGTAATGAGGCGCCCCTGCGAGTCACGGCGGAGGTGCGCTCCCTCCCCCGCCTGCGGGGGAGGGCTGGGGAGAGGGTTTCTCCGCAACGGGACAATCCCCTAGAGGAGAGAGCCCTCACCCGGCGCTTTCGCGCCGACCTCTCCCGCAAGCGGGAGAGGTTGAGTCCGCGGCCCCATCGAGCACATCAATCGATCGAGTCCTTCGCGGCCCCTACCCGATCGCGATGCCGTTGCCGACGGTCCGGTTCAGGACCTGGGTCGACTTCTCGATGCGTTCGGCGGCGGCGTTCAGCGCGTTCACCACCGCCGTCTGCGTCATCCGGGCGCGCTCGACGGCGGCGTTGCGGAAATCCCTGAGCTCGGTCAACTCCTGCTCCAGGCTACGAACGCGGTTGCCGATGTCGACCAGCTCGTCGCACACGGTCAGCGCCGCCATCACGGTGAGGCGCGCATCGCCGATCTCGCCGAATTTTCCGCGCAGCGACTGGATGCGCGTCTCCAGGGTTTCGGCGAGCTTCAGCAGCCGCACCTCCTGGCCCTCCTCGCAGGCCATGCGGTATTGCCGGCCGTTGATGGTGACGTTGATGTGGCTCATCCGTCCTCTCCGGTATCGAGCACCGAACGTATCGTGACGATTGCGGAATCCAGCCGGTCGGAGATCTCGCGATTGGTGCGCTCGAGCTTGCGCGCCTTCACCAGCGCGCCGTCGAGCTCATCGGCAAGGCGCGAGCGATCCGCGCCGAGCGCCTGGATGCGCGCTGCAAGCTCGTTCTCGTCGCGATCGGCATCACGCCGTCGCTCCACCGCACTTTCGAGCGCGTCGAGCGCCGACATGAGCCTGCGGGTCGCAATCTCGATCTCGACGGCGGATGATTCCGTCATGGCAGAGCTGTTGGACACGCGATCGTTCATGCAGTCAGCGGCGGAACCTATGGCCTTTGCCCAGTGGCCTTATTCCTGGGGCTCGCCGTCCGGCAAAAGACTCGGTTCGGCAAGCGGTTAGAAGCAGAAATTTACGTGGCAAGCTAGCCCAGCGCAACGTCGCCGCGAAACTATGCACCGATAGATCGGGAGCAGGTCGTGCTGATCCGCCGGTTCCTTCCGGGCACGATCCCGACGGTAAGCCGCTCTCCACACAGGCAACTTTTACGGTCAAACCGGCGTTTGATTGCCTTGGACTCCCGAAACCGAGATGCTATCCAGCCCCAGCTCCCGTGGCCGCCAGGCTCGACCCCGCGCGGCGTGCACGGCCATCAAGCACCTCATTTCAGACGGATTTTCATCATGATGCAGTTCGATGCCACCCGTATGGCGAATACGCAGGTCGACCACACCCGTATGGCCAACGCGATCCGCGGGCTCTCGATGGACGCCGTCGAGAAGGCCAAATCGGGCCATCCGGGCCTGCCGATGGGTGCGGCCGACATCGCCACGGTGCTGTTCACGCAGTTCCTGAAATTCGACGCCGCCGCGCCCGCCTGGCCCGATCGCGACCGCTTCGTGCTCTCGGCCGGCCACGGCTCGATGCTGCTCTATTCGCTGCTGTACCTGACCGGCAATTCCGAGATGACGCTGGATCAGATCAAGCAGTTCCGCCAGGTCGACTCGCTCACCCCGGGACACCCCGAGAATTTCCGCACCAAGTGCATCGAGACCACCACCGGCCCGCTCGGCCAGGGCATCTCCACCGCGGTCGGCATGGCGCTTGCCGAGAAGATGCTGGCCGCCGAATTCGGCAAGAAGATCGTCGACCACCACACCTATGTGCTCGCCTCCGACGGCGACCTCATGGAGGGCGTGTCGCAGGAAGCGATCGCGATGGCCGGGCACTGGAAGCTCAACAAGTTGATCGTGCTCTACGACGACAACGGCATCTCGATCGACGGCCCGACCTCGCTCGCCGATTCTGTCGACCAGGTGAAACGCTTCAAGTCCGCGGGCTGGGCCGCCGAGAAGATCGACGGCCAAGACAAGGTTGCAATTGCTGATGCCATCACGCGCGCGAAGAAATCGAACAAGCCGACGCTGATCGCCTGCCGCACCACCATCGGTTTCGGCGCGCCGCATAAGGCCGGCACGTCGAAGGTGCACGGCGAGGCGCTCGGCGCCGACGAGCTCAAGGCCGCCAAGGAAAATCTCGGCATCTCGCTGGAGCCGTTCGCAGTCGCCGAGGACGCGCTGAAGGCGTGGCGCGCGGCCGGCCGCCGCGGCGCAGCGGCACGCCAGGAATGGGAAACACGGCTTGGCGAACTCGGCAGCCGCAAGCGCTCCGAGTTCGAGCGCCGCCTGCGTCATGAGCGTCCGGCATCGCTCGCGAAGGCGCTGCGTGCGCACAAGAAGGAACTGCTCGAGAAGCCGCTGACGGCCGCGACCCGCAAATCGTCGGAAGCGGCGATCGAGGCGATTGCAGCCGCGATGCCGATGGAATTCCTGGCTGGCTCCGCCGACCTCACCGGCTCCAACAACAACAAGGCGAAATCGGCGACCGCCTTCTCGGCCAAGACGCCGAAGGGCCGCTTCATCCATTACGGCATCCGCGAGCACGGCATGGCCGCCGCGATGAACGGCATCTTCCTGCACGGCGGCTTCGCGCCGAACGGCGCGACCTTCCTGGTGTTCACCGACTACGCCCGGCCCGCGATGCGCCTTGCCGCGCTGATGGGCGCCGGTGTCGTCTATGTGATGACGCACGATTCCATCGGTCTCGGCGAAGACGGTCCGACCCATCAGCCGGTCGAGCATCTCGCCGCACTTCGCGCCATTCCCAACATGCGCGTGTTCCGTCCCTGCGATGCCATCGAGGTCGCCGAGTGCTGGGAGCTCGCGCTCAACCGCATCGACGGCCCGACCGTGCTGGCGCTGACGCGCCAGAACCTGCCGCAGCTCCGCACCACCGCGCCGAATGACAATCCCTGCGCGGCCGGCGCCTATGAGCTGGTCGCAGCCCAGGGCGAAGCCAAGGTGACGCTGTTCGCCTCCGGCTCCGAGGTCGAGATCGCGGTCGCCGCCCAGAAGCAGCTCGCCGAGCGCGGCATCGCGTCACGGGTGGTCTCTGTTCCTTCGCTCGAGCTGTTGTTAGCGCAACCAGAGGCGAAACGCGCCGCAATCATCGGTAACGCACCGGTGAAGATTGCGATCGAGGCCGCCGTGCGTTGGGGCTGGGATGCCGTGATCGGCCAGGACGGCGAATTCATCGGCATGCATTCCTTCGGCGAAAGCGGTCCTGCCAAGGAGCTTTACAAGCATTTCGGCATTACTACCGAGGCCACGGTTAACGCTGTGCTGAAGCGCGTTTCCTGAGAGTTGAGCTTGCCGCAAAAAAGGACTACGTAATCTCTCATATGATCACGCACCGCCCGGCCGAACCGGGCGCCCGCCCCTAAAAAACCCTCGCAGGCGCGCAAAGCGCGTTGTGCGGGATGACAACGGTCATTGAAGGAGACGAAACATGGCAGTCCGCGTCGGAATTAACGGTTTTGGTCGCATTGGCCGCAACGTGCTGCGGGCTATCGCCGAGTCAGGCCGCAAGGACATCGTGGTCGTCGGCATCAACGACCTCGGCCCGGTCGAGACCAACGCCCATCTGCTCCGTTTCGATAGCGTCCATGGCCGTTTCCCCGGCACGGTCACCGTCGATGGTGACTCGATCAGCGTCGGCAACGGCAAGATCAAGGTGACCGCCGAGCGCGATCCCTCGAAGCTGCCGTGGAAGGATCTCGGCGTCGACGTCGCGCTGGAATGCACCGGCATCTTCACCTCGAAGGACAAGGCCTCCGCGCATCTGACCGCCGGCGCCAAGCGCGTGCTGGTCTCCGCGCCCGCCGACGGCGCCGATGCCACCATCGTCTACGGCGTCAACCACGACACGCTGACCAAGGACCATTTGGTCATCTCCAACGGCTCCTGCACCACCAACTGCCTCGCGCCGGTCGCCAAGGTGCTGAACGATCTCGTCGGCATCGAGACCGGCTTCATGACCACGATCCATGCCTATACCGGCGACCAGCCGACGCTGGACACGCTGCACAAGGATCTCTACCGCGGCCGTGCGGCTGCGATGTCGATGATCCCGACCTCGACCGGCGCCGCCAAGGCGATCGGTCTCGTGCTGCCCGAACTGAAGGGCAAGCTCGACGGCGTCGCGATCCGCGTGCCGACGCCGAACGTCTCGGTCGTCGACCTCAAGATCGTCGCCAAGCGCGCCACCGACGCCAAGGAAGTCAACGCGGCGATGAAGCGCGCCTCCGAGCAGCAGCTCAAGGGCATTCTCGGCTACACCACCGCGCCGAACGTCTCGATCGATTTCAACCACGACCCGCACTCCTCGACCTTCCACGAGGACCAGACCAAGGTGCAGAACGGCACGCTGGTGCGCGTGATGTCCTGGTACGACAACGAGTGGGGCTTCTCGAACCGCATGGCGGACACCGCCGTCGCGATCGCGAAGGTGATCTAAGGGGAGCGCAATGCTTCCTGCCTGAATTGGCATCCCTGGCGCCATATTGCTGATCGCGTTGATCGCGTACGGTATGCGCCAGGGAGGCAAGATAACGACCAGGCAGGAAGGCGATCCACCCGAGCGCGATGCGCCGTAGCGTCGCCAGCTAACGAGTGATTCAGGACATGGCCAAATTCCGCACCCTCGACGACGTCGACGTGAAGGGCAAACGCGTATTGCTGCGTGTCGACCTCAACGTACCCATGGAGAATGGGCGCGTCAGCGACGCAACGCGGCTTGAGCGCGTCGCACCGACCATCAGCGAGATCTCCGAGAAGGGCGGCAAGGTCATCCTGCTCGCGCATTTCGGCCGGCCGAAGGGCCGCGACGCCAAGGAATCGCTCAAGCCCGTCGCCGAAGCGCTGTCCAAGGTCGTGAAGAAGCCCGTTGCCTTCGCCGACGATTGCATCGGTGAGCCTGCGGCCACGGCCGTCGCCGGCTTGAAGGATGGCGACATCCTCTGCCTGGAGAACACCCGCTTCCACAAGGAAGAGGAAAAGAACGATCCGGCCTTCGTCGCGGAGCTGGCAAAGCTCGGCGACATCTGGGTCAATGACGCCTTCTCGGCCGCGCACCGCGCCCACGCTTCGACCGAAGGTCTCGGCCACAAGTTGCCGGCCTATGCCGGCCGCACCATGCAGGCCGAGCTCGACGCGCTGGAGAAGGCGCTGGGCTCGCCGACCAAACCGGTCATCGCGATCATCGGCGGCGCAAAAGTCTCGACCAAGATCGATCTGCTCGAAAACCTCGTGAACAAGGTCGACGCGCTCGTGATCGGCGGCGGCATGGCCAACACCTTCCTGCACGCCCAGGGCGTCGCGGTCGGCAAGTCGCTGGCCGAAAAGGATCTCGCCGCCACCGCGCTGCGCATCATGGAGAAGGCGAGCGCCGCCAATTGCGCGATCATCCTCCCCGTCGACGCCACCGTCGCCTACCATTTCGCCGCCAATGCGCCGTCGCATGCCTATGGGCTCGACGCGATCCCCGCCGACGGCATGATCCTCGACGTCGGCCCGCAATCGGTCGCGCGCGTCCACGCCGCGATCGACGACGCCGCGACGCTGGTCTGGAACGGACCGCTGGGCGCCTTCGAGATGCAGCCGTTCGACCGCGGCACGGTCGCGGCCGCCAGGCACGCCGCCGAGCGCACCAAGGACAAGAAGCTGATCTCGATCGCCGGTGGCGGCGACACCGTCGCCGCGCTCAACCAGGCCGGCGTCGCCGGCAGTTTCACCTATGTCTCGACCGCCGGTGGCGCGTTCCTTGAATGGATGGAAGGCAAGCCCTTGCCCGGCGTCGAGGTGCTGCGCGTCAGTTAAGCTTAAGTCGGCAAACATTGAGCGGCCTTGCAGGCCCAAACGGGAGAAAAAGACAGATGGCTCGGATCACGTTACGTCAATTGCTCGACCACGCGGCGGAGAACGATTACGGCGTACCGGCCTTCAACATCAATAACATGGAGCAGGCGCTGGCGATCATGGACGCGGCCAACCAGGTCGACGCGCCCGTCATCATCCAGGCCTCGCGCGGTGCGCGCTCCTACGCCAACGACGTCATGCTCAAGCACATGATGGATGCGGTGACCGAGATCTATCCGCACATTCCGGTCTGCGTGCATCTCGACCACGGCAACGAGCCGGCGACCTGCATGACCGCGATCCAGTCCGGCTTCACCTCGGTGATGATGGACGGCTCGCTCAAGGCCGACGGCAAGACCCCCGGCGACTGGGGCTACAATGTCGGCGTCACCAAGACCGTGACCGACATGGCCCATCTCGGCGGCATCTCGGTGGAAGGCGAACTCGGCGTGCTCGGCTCGCTCGAGACCGGCATGGGCGACAAGGAAGACGGCCACGGTGCCGAAGGCAAGCTCAGCCACGACCAGCTGCTGACCAATCCGGACGAGGCCGTGAAGTTCGTGCAAGAGACCAAGGTCGACGCGCTCGCGATCGCGATGGGGACTTCTCACGGTGCTTACAAATTTACCCGCAAGCCCGACGGCGACATCCTCGCCATGAACGTGATCGAGGAGATCCACCGCAAGCTGCCGAACACGCATCTCGTGATGCATGGTTCGTCCTCGGTGCCGCAGGACCTCCAGGACATCATCAATAGCTATGGCGGCAAGATGAAGCCGACCTGGGGCGTGCCGGTCGCCGAGATCCAGCGCGGCATCAAGAACGGCGTGCGCAAGATCAACATCGACACCGACAACCGCATGGCGATGACCGGCCAGATCCGGAAAGTGCTCAAGGACAATCCGGAAGAGTTCGATCCGCGCAAGTACCTGAAGCCGGCGATGGAGGCGATGACCAAGCTGTGCAAGCAGCGGCTCCAGGAGTTCAATACCGCCGGCCAGGCCTCGAAGATCAAGAAAGTCCTGACCACCGCCGAGATGGCCAAGCGCTATGCCAAGGGCGAGCTCGACCCCCGCGTCGCATAGCGATCCCCGCGTCGCGTAAGCGATCGCGCGGTGGCGTAAGGACCGCCGCAGGCACCTTCTCCCGTCATTCCGGGGCGCGCGGAGCGCGAGCCCGGAATCCATGGTGCCACCATCGGCGCGGATCAATGGAATCCGGGCTCGCGCCAAGGGGCGCGCCCCGGAATGACCGGTCCCCCCCTTTACCCTGCGACGAACGTTAACTCGGCAATTGCCCGAGAACGGTCTATTTTCACAGGCAAGGGCAGAATCGTTTTGGGAGGACCTCTCGATGAATCTGACTGAGCTCAACAGGGTCGCGACCGCCATGGTCGCAACCGGCAAGGGCATCCTTGCCGCCGACGAATCCTCCGGCACCATCAAGAAGCGTTTCGACGCGATCGGTGTCGAATCGACCGAAGCGAACCGCCGCGATTATCGCGAGATGCTGTTCCGCTCCAAGGAGGCCATGAGCCAGTACATCTCCGGGGTAATCCTCTACGACGAGACGATCTGGCAGGATGCCAAGGACGGCACGCCGCTGATCAGGCTGATCGAGGAGACCGGCGCCATTCCCGGCATCAAGGTCGACGAAGGCACCCAAGCCCTGCCGATGTGCCCGGGCGAGCTTGTGACCGTCGGGCTCGATAAGCTCGCCGAGCGCCTGAAGAAATATTACGAGCGCGGCGCGCGCTTCGCCAAATGGCGCGCGGTGATCGACATCGGTAGCGGCATCCCCTCGATGACGGCGATCAACGTCAACGCGCATGCGCTGGCGCGCTACGCGGCGCTGTGCCAGGCGGCACAGATCGTGCCGATCGTCGAGCCCGAGGTGCTGATGGATGGTGATCACGACATCGAGCGCTGCTATGAGGTGACGCAGCGCGTGCTCAACAAGACGTTCCAGGAATTGCGCGTGCAGCGCGTCGCGTTCGAAGGCATGGTGCTGAAGCCGAACATGGCGATCTCAGGCAAGAAGTGCGCGAAGCAGGCTTCCGTCGAGGAAGTCGCGGAGAAGACAATCCGGCTGCTGAAGGCCTGCGTGCCGGCGGCGGTGCCGGGCATCGCCTTCCTCTCCGGCGGCCAGTCCGACGAGGAGGCGACCGCGCATCTCAACGCCATGCACAAGCTCGGCCCGCTGCCCTGGGGCCTGACCTTCTCCTACGGCCGCGCGCTGCAGGCCGCGCCGCAGAAGGCCTGGTCCGGCAAGGCCGAGAACGTCGCGGCCGGGCAGCGTGCCTTCAGCCACCGCGCGCGGATGAACGGCCTCGCGTCCAAGGGCGAATGGCAAAGCAGCCTGGAAAAGAAGGCGGCCTAGATCTTGTCGAACAAATCGCCTCCGCCGCGCCCGGCGCCGCGTCTCTATCTCGCGACGCCTGTTGTCGATGATCCAGCATCGCTCGTCGCCGAGCTGCCTGCCCTGCTCGCCTCTGCCGATGTCGCGGCCGTGCTGCTGCGGCTGAAGGAGACCGACCAGCGCACGATGATCTCGCGCATCAAGGCCTTCGCGCCGCCGGTGCAGAAGGCGGGCGCCGCGCTGCTGATCGACGGCCATGCCGAACTGGTGGCGCGCGGCGGCGCCGATGGTGCGCATCTCACGGGCCTTGCCGCGCTGGAAGAGGCGGCGCCCTCACTCAAGCCGGATCGCATCGCCGGCGTCGGCGGGCTCGCCACGCGCCACGATTCCATGAGCGCGGGCGAGATGGGCGCCGACTACGTGCTGTTCGGCGAGCCCGACGCCAACGGCCAGCGGCCATCGTCGCAGGCGATCGCCGAGCGGCTGGACTGGTGGGCCGAGCTGTTCGAGCCGCCCTGCGTCGGCTTTGCCACCTCGTTGGAAGAGGCCTACGATTTCGCCGCCAGCGGCGCTGATTTCGTGCTGGCCGGCGAGTTCATCTGGGCCGATCCGCGCGGGCCCAAGGCCGCGCTGGTCGAGGCCGATGCTGCAATCAAGAAGGCCCATGCGACGGCGCCGGCTGGCCAGGAGCACGGCTAGCGCCCGACATGAAGCTCCCGCGCATCACCATTTTGGCCACGCTGCTGCTGACGGTGCCCGCGGCCGCGCAGCTCCAGATCACCCCGCCGGCCACGACGCCGAGCGCGGCACCTGAGAAACCGAAGCCGAAGCCGCACGCGCTCACCAACAAGAAGGAGGCCGCACCGGCACCGAAGCCTTCGGCCTCGCCCAAGCCGGCCCCCTCCTCCAAGCCGGCCCCGGCCGCGACCGTGATCCCCGCGCCGCCGACCGACAATTCCAACGTCGATCTGGTGTTCGGCGCCTATCAGCGCGGGCAGTACAAGACGGCGTTCGAGCTCGCCACCGCCCGCGCGCAAGGAGGCGATCCCAAGGCGATGACCATGCTCGGCGAGCTCTATTCCAATGCCATGGGCATTCGCCGCGACTACGCCAAGGCGCAGGAATGGTACAAGCGCGCCGCGGATGCCGGCGACCGCGAGGCGATGTTCGCGCTCGCCATGCTGCGTATGTCCGGCCGCGGCGGCCCGGTCGACAAGGGCGAAGCGGTGAAGCTGATGGCCTCTGCCGCCAAGCTCGGCGAGCCCAAGGCGGCCTATAACCTCGCTTTGCTGAATCTCGACGGCCAGACCCTGCCGCAGGACGTCAAGCGTTCCGCCGAGCTGTTGCGCCAGGCCGCCGATGCCGGCCTGCCCGAGGCGCAATACGCGCTTGCGACCTTCTACAAGGAGGGCACCGGCGTGCCAAAGGATCCCGAGCGATCGGTGCGGCTGCTCCAGGCCGCCACGCTGGCCGACAATGTCGATGCCGAGGTCGAATACGCCATCGCGCTGTTCAACGGCACCGGCACGCCGAAGAACCAGCCGGCGGCTGTCGCGTTGCTCCGCAAGGCATCGCGTCAGGGCAGCGCGATCGCGCAGAATCGGCTGGCCTGGGTGCTGATCAACGGCATGGGCACGGCCGTGGACAAGGTCGAGGGCTTCAAATGGCACCTGGTGGCCAAGACCGCCGGCAAGGGCGACCCGGAGCTCGACAAGCAATTGTCCGATCTGCCGGCCGAGGACCGGGCCAAGGCGGAAGCCGCCGCAAAGAAATGGCTCGGGACCAAATGACTTGACCTTGACGCCCTCGCAGGGCACCCCATCCCTCAAACAGGCGCGATTTCGCGCCATTTCCCCCGATCAAGACCAGAGCTCATGCTGTACTCCGCAACTATCAATGTCATGGTCAAGGCCGCGCGCCGCGCCGGCCGCAGCCTCAAGCGCGATCTCGGCGAGATCGAGCATCTCCAGGTCTCGCTAAAGGGCCCGGCGAATTTCGTCTCGCTCGCCGACAAGCGCGCTGAAGAGATCCTCTACCAGGACCTCGCCAAGGCCCGGCCCGGCTACGGTTTCATCGGCGAAGAGGGCGGCACCCGCGAAGGCAGCGACAAGAGCCACACCTGGATCGTCGATCCCTTGGACGGCACCACCAACTTCCTGCACGGCATCCCGCAATTCGCGATCTCGATCGGCCTTGCGCGTGAGGGCACCGTCATCGCGGGCGTGATCTACAATCCCGCCAATGACGAACTCTACATCGCCGAGCGCGGCAAGGGCGCTTTCCTCAACGACCAGCGGCTGCGCGTGGCCGGCCGCCGCCAGCTCAACGAATGCGTGGTGGCCTGCGGCCTGCCCCATATCGGCCGCGGCGACCACGACGAATTCCGCCGCGAGATGACCGCGATCCAGGACCGCGTCGCCGGCCTGCGCCGCTTCGGCGCCGCCTCGCTCGACCTCGCCTTCGTCGCCGCCGGCCGTCTCGACGGCTATTGGGAACGGAATCTGTCACCCTGGGACATCGCGCCGGCCAGATCATGGTGAAGGAAGCCGGCGGCACCGTGAGCGACATCAACACGCCCGGCGATGCGCTGACGACGGGGCACGTGGTGTGCGGCAACGAGTTCGTGCACGGAGAGCTGGTGAAGATTCTGCGGAAGGCGGCGTAAGGCGGAAGCTCGCGCTTCACACTCGCCGTCATTCCGGGACGCGCCTCTTGGCGCGGGCCCGGAATCCATTCATCGACTGTGATTGCGGTCCGATGGATTCTCAGATGCGCAATTGCGCATCATAGCTCGCGCTACGCGCGCCCCGGAATGACGGAAAAGTGCATCAGTGGCCCGTGTGTGCCGGCGCCGGCGGCCCGTAGGCCTCGCCTTCCTTCGCCACCTTCGGCTCCCGATCCCTGCCCAGCACGCGCTGTACCGAGACGAAGAACACCGGCACCATCAAGAGCGCCAGGACCACCACCGCGATCATGCCGCCCATCACGACGCTGCCGAGCGCTTGCTGGCTGGCGCCGCCGGCGCCGTGGGCGATCGCCATCGGCAGCACGCCGCAGATGAAGGCAAGGCCAGTCATCAGGATCGGGCGGAAGCGCAGCCGGCAGGCCTCGATGGTGGCTTCCACCAGCGGCTTGCCCTCCTTGCGCAGATCTTTCGCGAACTCGATGATCAGGATCGCGTCCTTTGCCGCGAGGCCGATGATGGTGATCAGGCCGACGGTGAAATAGACGTCGTTGGGCAGGCCCCGCAGCATCGCCGCGCTCACTGCCCCGACGATGCCGAGCGGCACGGTCAGCAGCACCGCGAGCGGAATGGTCCAGCTTTCATAGAGTGCGGCAAGGCACAGGAACACCACGAACACCGACAGCGCCAGCAGGAACGGCGCCTGCGAGCCCGAGAGCTTCTCCTGGAGCGACTGCCCCGTCCATTCATAGCCGAAGCCGCGCGGCAATCGGCCGGCGAGCCGCTCCATCTCGGCGATCGCGTCGCCCGAGGTGAAGCCGGGTTTGGCTTCACCGGAGATGCGCACCGCCGGATAGTAGTTGAAGCCGGCGATCTGCGTCGGCCCGCGCGCCCATTCCACCGTGGCGAAGGAGGAGAACGGCACCAGCTGACCGCGGCTGTTCTTGACGTTGTAGTTGAGGATATCCTCGGTCCGCATGCGGTCGCGGCTATCTGCCTGCACCACGACGCGCTGCATGCGGCCGCGGTTCGGGAAGTCGTTGATGTAGTTCGAGCCGAGATTGGTCGAGATCGTGTTGTTGATGTCCTCGAAGGTGACGCCGAAGGCGCCGGCCTTCTCGCGGTCGATCACAAGATTGACCACGCCGGCCTCGGGCAGGCCTTCGATATAGACCTTCTGCAGCACCGGGCTCGCATTGGCCTCCGCGATCAGCTGGTCAGCGGCGCGCATGAGCGCCGGATATCCCTTCTGGCCGCGGTCCTGGAGGCGGAACGAGAAGCCCGAGGAATTGCCGAGATTGTCGATCGGCGGCGGCTGGAGCGCGGAGATCTTGGCATCGCGGATCGACGACGACAGATCGCGGTTGATGTCGTTGACGATCGCCGCGGCGGAATCCTTCGGCCCGCGCTCGGACCAGTCCTTCAAGGTGATGAAGGCCTGCGCGGTGTTCATGCCCTGGCCGGAGAAGCTGAAGCCGGTGAGGAAAGTGACGTTGTCGACACCGGGCCGCTGCGCCAGGTATTTTTCCACCTTCTCGATCACCGCCTCGGTGCGGGCATAGGACGAATCCGACGGCGTCTGTACGTCGGTGGTGACGAAGCCCTGGTCGTCGACGGGCAGGAAGCCGCCAGGCAGATTGACGAAGGCCCAGGACAGACCGGCCAGCAGCGCGACATAGACCAGCATCAGGCGGCCGGTGCGCTTCAGCGAGAAGCCGACGGTTCGGGAATAGCCCTCCTTGCCGCCTTCGAGCACGCGGTTGAACCAGCCGAACACGCCTCTCTTCGCGTGACCGTGGCCGGCCGCGACGGGCTTGAGCAGGGTCGCGCACAGCGCGGGCGTCAGCGACAGCGCCAGGAAGGCGGAGAAGCCGATCGCCGCGACCATGGTCACGGAGAACTGGCGGTAGATGATGCCGACCGAGCCCGGGAAGAACGCCATCGGCACGAACACCGCCATCAGCACCAAGGTGATGCCGATGATGGCGCCGGTGATCTGCGACATCGCCTTGCGCGTCGCCTCCTTCGGCGGCAGGCCTTCCTCGGCCATGATGCGCTCGACGTTCTCGACCACGACGATGGCGTCGTCGACGAGGATGCCGACCGCAAGCACCATGCCGAACATCGAGAGCATGTTGATGGAGTAGCCGGCGAGCAGCAGCGTGGAACAGGCCCCTAACAGCGCCACCGGCACCACGATGGTCGGAATGATGGTGTAGCGGATGTTCTGGAGGAACAAGAACATCACCACGAACACCAGCACCACGGCCTCGACCAGCGTCGACAGCACCTTCTTGATCGAAGCCTCGACCACGGGAGTGATGTTGTAGGGAATCTCGTAGGTGATGTTGGCCGGGAAGAAGCGCGACAGCTCCTTCATCTTCTCTTCGACGGCACTCGCGGTCGCCAGCGCATTGCCGGTCGGCGACATCAGCACGGACAGACCGGCGGTCGGCTTGCCGTCGAGGCGCGTGTTGAACTGGTAGCTGAGGCCGCCGACCTCGATGCGCGCGACGTCGCGCAGGCGCACGGTCGAACCGTCGGCGTTGGCGCGCAAGATGATGGCGCCGAACTCGTCCGGGGACGAGAGCTGGCCCTTGACCAGCACCAGCGAGGAGGTGCGTTGGCTCGACGTCGACGGCTCGGCGCCGATGCTGCCCGAGGCGACCTGCGCGTTCTGCGCGGCGATGGCCTTGTTGACGTCGTCGGCGGTCAGCCCATAGCCGACCAGCTTGGCCGGATCGACCCAGACGCGCAAGCTGCGCTCGGTCGAGTAGAGCGTGGCGCGGCCGACACCGGGAATGCGGCGGATCTCGCCCAGCACGTTGCGGATCATGAAGTCGCCGAGGCCGACCTCGTCGAGGCTGCCGTCGGTCGAGTTCAGCGTGATGATCTGAAGCACCGCGCTGGAGGCTTCCTCGATCAGGATGCCCTGCTGCATCACCGCGCGCGGCAGGCGCGCCTCGACGCGCTTGATGCGGTTCTGCACCTCGACCGAGGCGGCGCTGGTATCGGTGCCCGGCTGGAAGTTGGCGATGATCTCGACCTGGCCGAGCGAATCGCTGGTCGATTCGAAATTGAGGATGCCGGAGGCGCCGTTGAGCTCCTCCTCGATCAGTCGCGTGACGCTGTTGTAGAGGTTCTCCGGCGAGGCGCCGGGATAGCTGGTCGAGACCGAGATCGAGGGCGGCGCGATGATCGGATATTGCGCGATCGGCAGCAGCGGAACCGCAATCGCACCGATCAAGCAGATGAATAGCGCGACCACCCAGGCGAAGATCGGCCTGTCGATGAAGAAACTCGGCATGGCGCGTTACCGCGTGAGCTTCTGGGCGTGCCGGTTGTCCGCGGTCGCGTCCGCCTCCGACCAGGATTGCGGTTTAACCTTGTCGCCGGCCGCAAATTTCTGGAAGCCTTCGACCACGACCTTGTCACCGGCCTTCAGGCCTTCGGTGATGAACCAGAATCCGTCCTGCACCGAGCCGGTGCGCACCGCCTGCACCGCGATGTGGTTGTCGTCCTTGACGACGAAGACCTCGCTGCCGCCGCCGCCATTGCGCTGGATCGCCTGCTGCGGCACCGCGATCGCGTCGGCGTCCAGACCCTGGTCGATGCGGACGCGGACATACATGCCCGGCAGGAGCTCGCGCTTGGGATTGCGGAATTCGCCGCGCAGTGTCACCTGGCCGGTGTGGGCATCGACCTTGGCGTCGGAGAACAGCAGCTTGCCGTCGAGCGAATAGGTGGCGTTGTCATCGAGCACGAGTCGCACCTTGGCGGCATCGGGCGCGATACGCTCGAGATCGCCGGTTTCGAAGGCGCGGCGGAGCTGGTTGAGCTCGGTCACCGATTGGGTGAAGTCTGCATAGATCGGATCGAGCTGCTGGATGCTGGCGAGATTGGTCTCGTTCTGCACGACGAGCGCGCCCTCGCTGACCAGCGCCGCACCGACGACGCCGTCGATCGGCGCGCGCACGGTGGCGTAGTCGAGATTGAGTTTTGCGCGCGCGAGGTCCGCCTTGCGTCCCTCGACCTCGGCCTGGGCCTGCCGCTCGGCGGCGATTGCCTTTTCGTTCTCGGCCTCTGGCGCGGCGCGATCCTTGGTGAGCGTAGCGATGCGGCGTGCCTGCTGATGCGCCTGCATCGCAGCAGCCTCGGCCTTGGCGACCGCAGCCTCGTTGGCCATCACCTCGACCTCGAACGGACGAGGATCGATGCGGTAGAGCGGATCGCCCGCCTTCACCTCGCTACCCTGGCGGAACAGGCGCTCGACCACGATGCCGGAGACGCGCGGCCGCACGTCCGAGACGCGCGTCGGCGCGATGCGGCCCGGCAGCTCCCGCACCACGGCGCGCGGCTGCGGCTTGATGACGACGATGCTGACGTCAGGGTCGGACGGCGGAGCGGCGGATACGGCGGAGCTGGACTCCTCGCAGCCCACCAGCAGCGGCGCTAGGGCCGCGAGCATCATTGCAACGCATGCCGATCGCGCACGAAGTCCTGACATGAAGTGAGTCGCCCCGATTTTGTTGAAACTGATCACGCTCCGCGCGGGCCCGTTCTGGGCTCTTTGCACGCGGCCGATGCCGCCAAAATAGAATGCGCCTGCTGCGATGCAACGCATGGCGCGGGCGGCTCATTGTCACACGGCGTATCGTGTTGAATCTTGATGGTTTTTGTGGACTCACTTGATTGTGAGTCGGGCTCCATCGCCGCGTGCTGCGACGGAACACCGCAATCAGGCGGCGGCTTTCATCCGGTAATGGCTGACGCCCCATTCGGTTCCGTCGGCGTAGCCGAACAGGCCCGACGTCGCCAGCAGGAACCAGCGCCAGCGCCGCATCCAAAGTGCGGTCTCCTCGCCATAGGCCTTGCGCAACGAGGCCTCGATGGCGGCGCCATGCGCATCGAAATTGGCGAGCCAGGCGTTCGCGGTGTGCCGGTAATGCGTGCCGCTCCAGCACCATTCCTTCTCGATTGCGAAGATGTCGTCGAATTGCCTGACGAGGTGATGGCTTGGCATCATCCCGCCCGGGAAGGCGTGCTGCGCGATCCAGTCCTCGCGATTGGCCGGGTCGAACAGATGGGACCCGGAGCGATGGGAGACCACATGCATGAAGAAGCGCCCGTCGGGCGCGAGCCACGCGCGCAGGCGCGTCATCAGCTTGCGCCAGTTCACCATGTGCTCGAACGTCTCGACCGAGACGATGCGGTCGAACTGCCCCTCGGGCGCGAACACGTTCATGTCGGCGGTGACGACCCGCAGGTTCAACAGCCCGCGCCGCCGCGCCTCCTCCTCGACATAAGCGCGCTGCGTCTGCGAGGCCGACACGGCCGCCACCTTCGCGTGCGGAAACTGCCGCGCGATCCACAGCGACAGCGAGCCCCAGCCGCAGCCGAGCTCGAGGATGGTCTGCCCGTCGGCAAGACCGGCATGCTCGACGGTCTGGCGCAGCGCCTCCTCCTCCGCCTCCTGCAAGTTGGTCGCATCGGTCTTGTAGAAACAGCACGAATATTTCCGGTTGGGGCCGAGCACCTGCGCTAAGAAGGAAGCGGGCACCTCGTCATGCCGGCCGCGGGCGGCATCCGCGTCCTCGGCGATCGGCCGCAGCATCATCCGCCCGGCGAAGGCGGCATCGTCGGCCGCCCCCAGCTTGGACAGGCGTGTCGCCGTGCGCGAGCACAGGCGCTGGATCGCGGCACGCATCACCACGTCCGGCAACGGCACACGTTCGGCAGTCCCGATGATCGCGGAAACGACGCTCATGCGGCCCCCGAATCGCGAGCTCCTGCAGACACCTGCCTCTCAAAGCGTGGCTTCCGGTCCGAGTTCCCCAAGCTGTCCCCGAAATCGGCGCATCCGGCGCTTTTTTTGGGCTGGCGCTGTGCCATAGTGCGCCCGCAAGCAAGCTTCGTAATGGATGATACCGGCATGCGGTCTGGCACTTCCCGCTCCACCATGGATATCGAGTACACCAAACTGTCCTCGCCCAGCGTCTTTCTGGTGCGGATGCTGGTCTTCCTGGTGCTGTGTGCGCTGGTGGGCGTGGTGCTCTACAAGCAGATCATCCAGGCCTTCTTCGCCAATCCCGGGCTCAACGCCCTGATCGGGGCGGTGCTGTTCATCGGCATCGTGCTGGCTTTCCGCCAGGTCATCCGGCTCTACCCTGAGGTGTCCTGGGTCAATAATTTCCGCATCGCCGATCCCGGCCTGGCGCCGGCCCGGCACCCGAAGCTGCTGGCGCCGATGGCGGCGATCCTCGGCGGCGAACGCTCGGGACGGATGTCTATCACCCAGACCACGATGCGGCATCTGCTCGATTCGATCGCGACCCGCCTGGACGAGGCGCGTGACATCTCCCGCTACATGACCGGCCTGCTCGTCTTCCTCGGCCTGCTCGGCACCTTCTGGGGCCTGATCGAGACGGTCGGCTCGGTCGGCAAGGTGATCGACGGGCTCAAGGTCGGCAGTGATTCCGGCGCCCTGTTCGACACGCTGAAAGAGGGGCTCGCCGCCCCGCTCGGCGGCATGGGCATCTCGTTCTCGAGCTCGCTGTTCGGCCTCGCCGGCTCGCTGATCCTCGGCTTTCTCGATTTGCAATCGAGCCAGGCGCAGAACCGCTTCTACACTGACCTCGAAGACTGGCTCGCCACCACCGTGCGCGAATATGGCAGCGGCGAAGTGGCGGTCGCTTCCGGCGGCGGTGGCGTGGCCAGCGGCGAACTCCAGGCCGCGGTCGAGCGGCTGCGCTCCGTGCTCGAGGAAGGCAGCGCCAACCGCGGCACCACCGCGGCGATGGCGAGCCTCGCCGAAGCGATCCAGGCGCTGGTCTCGCACATGCGCACCGAGCAGCAGATGATCCGCGAATGGGCCGACGGCCAGGGCGAGCAGAACCGCGAGATCCGGCGCCTGTTGGAGCGGATCGCGCGCCAGCCCGAGAAGAGTTGAGGACAGGACGAAAGGTCTCGTGCCCCGGACGCGATTAGCACGAAGTGATGCGTCGCCGAGCCGGGGCCCATTCGACGAGTGATTCTGGGTCCCGGCTCTGCGCAGCAGCGTTGCACGCTGCAGCGCGTCCGGGACACGAGTGAAACGGAGACGATCATGGCTCTTGCCCGCGGCCGCCGCAGTGAAGGCGCCTTCAACTACTGGCCCGGCTTCGTCGACGCGCTGTCGACGCTGGTGCTGTCGATCGTGTTCCTGCTGTCGGTGTTCCTGGTCGTGCAGTTCTTCCTGTCGCAGGAGGTCACCGGCAAGGACAAGGCGCTGGAGCAGCTCAACGCCAAGATCGCGCAGCTCAACGAGCTCTTGTCGCTGGAGAAGCTCGGCAAGCTCTCGCTCGACGACCAGGTGTCGCAACTGAGGGCCGGCCTTGCCTCGGCCGAATCCGAGCGCGACCGCATGAAGGGCCTCTATGAAGGTCTCGCCAATGCCGGCAGCGATGCGCAAGGCAAGACCGCCGAGCTCGGCAAGGCGCTGGACTCCGAGAAAGCGGTCTCGGCGCGGGCGCTGGCGCAGATCGAGGTGCTGAACCAGCAGATCAGCGCGCTCAGGCGGCAGTTGGCGGCGTTGGAAGAGGCGCTGGATGCCTCCGAGAAGCGCGACAAGGAATCGCAGAACCGGATCGCCGATCTCGGCTCGCGCCTGAACGTGGCGCTGGCGCAGCGCGTGCAGGAATTGTCGCGCTACCGCTCGGAGTTCTTCGGCCGCCTGCGCGCCATCCTCGGCAACCGCCCCGACATCCGTATCGTCGGCGACCGCTTCGTGTTCCAGTCCGAAGTGTTCTTCGACACCGGACAGGCGACCTTGCTGCCCGAGGGCCGCGCCGAGCTCGACACCTTGGCGACCGCGCTGATCGACCTCGACAAGAAGATCCCGAGCGAGATTCCCTGGGTGCTGCGCGTCGACGGCCATACCGACGTGCGCCCGGTCAACGGCCCGAACTTCAAGTCGAACTGGGACTTGTCTGCGGCCCGCTCCATCTCGGTGGTGCAGTACCTGATCTCGCTCGGCGTGCCCGCCCAGCGCCTCGTCGCCGCCGGTTTTGGTGAATTCCAGCCACTCGATACCGGCAACACGGAAGAGGCCTACAAGCGCAACCGCCGCATCGAGCTGAAGCTGACGGAGCGGTAGTGAGCGCCCTCCGCCTCCGCCCCTACCGTCCTGAGGACGAAGCGGCGGCGATCGACCTCTGGCATCGCACCTGGCAGCAGGCCTACCCGCAGATCGACTTCGCTGCCCGCCTCGATTGGTGGCGCGAGCGGTGGCGCAAGGATCTTGTGCCGAAGGCGTCCATCGTCGTCGCCGAACAGGACGACGCACTCATCGGCTTCGTCACCATCGATGGCGACGGCTATCTCGACCAGCTCGTGGTCGATCCCGCCCAGTGGGGCTCGGACGCAGCAAGGCTGCTGGTAGACGAGGCCAAGCGGCTGTCGCCCTCAGGCGTCACGCTGCTCGTCAACAAGGACAACGCCCGCGCCATCCGCTTCTACGAGCGCAACGGCTTTGCCCATGCCGGCGACGATGTGAACCCGACCTCGGGGCGGCCGGTGCTGAAGATGGCATGGCGGGCGTGAGGCCTGTCACGCCTGGATCCTGCGACGTCTGTTAGTCGTTGTAGCCAGAGCAGCGATGACAAGCGGATGGAGACGATCGATGAAGCCGCGCGATCTGGCCAAGGGTTCCTCGGTCTTTCTGGGCGTCATCGTCGCCGGATATCTATCGACGACCTATGTCGACCAGCGCTTTGCGACGCAGGTCAACACCACGGGTTCTCCCGCTCCGACGAGCAGCCCTGCGCCATCGGCCTGCGTCGGCGAGGACGGCAGCTGGAAGAACTGGCCGTGGCCGAATGTGCCAACGCTCTCGCCGAAGTGCCGGTAATGTCTGCTGGGATGCTCTCCCAGTTGTGGCGCGAAGCTCTCTCCAGACGTCATTGCGAGGAGCTCTTGCGACGAAGCAATCCAGAGTCTTTCCGCGGAGACAGCCTGGATTGCTTCGCTTCGCTCGCAATGACGAGATTGTAGGACGCGCTCGCATTACCCTCACGAACGCCTCCGCCTCACGCCCCCTCGAACTGCAACCTCGCCAGCCGCGCATAGAGGCCGTTCGCGGCGACCAGCTCGGCATGCGTGCCCTGCTCGACGATCCTGCCCTGATCCATCACCAGGATGCGGTCGCAGGAGAGCACGGTAGCGAGGCGATGTGCGATCACCAGCGTGGTGCGGTGGCGCATCAGCTCTTCCAGCGCGGTCTGTACCAGCGTCTCGCTTTCGGCATCGAGCGCGGAGGTGGCTTCATCGAGCAGCAAGAGCGGCGCATCGCGCAAAATGGCGCGGGCGATGGCGATGCGCTGGCGCTGGCCGCCGGAGAGCGTCACACCGCGCTCGCCGAGCGCCGTCTCGAAGCCTTCGGGCAGGCGGCGGATGAATTCGGCGGCATGCGCGAGCTCGGCGGCGCGCTCGACCTCGGCATCGGTGGCATCGGGCCGACCGAACCGGATGTTCTCGCGGGCGCTTGCCGCGAACACTACGGATTCCTGCGGCACCAGCGCGATGCGAGTGCGGACATCGCGCGGGTCGGCGGACCTGACCGGCACGCCGTCGAGCGCGATCGCGCCGCTACGCGGATCGTAGAAGCGCAGCAGCAGATGAAAGATGGTGCTCTTGCCGGCACCGGAGGGGCCGACGATCGCGACCTTCTCGCCGGGGCGCACGGTGAACGACACCGCGTCGAGCACCTTGACCTCGGGCCGCACCGGATAGGCGAAGCTGACCCGATCGAAGCCGACCTCGCCGCGCGCCGGCACCGGCAGTGCGCGCGGCGACGCAGGCGCGGTGATCTCAGGACTCACATGCAAGATCTCGAACAGGCGCTCGGCCGCGCCCGAGGCCGCCGAAACCTCGCCCCAGACCTCGCTGAGCTGGCCGAGGCCCGCCGCGGCGAACACCGCATAAAGCACGAACTGACCGAGCCGGCCCGGCGTGATCGCACCGGTGAGCACGTCATGCGAGCCGATCCAGAGGATCGCGACCACGCTTGCGAATACGATGAAGATGATGATGGCGGTGAGCACAGCGCGGGCCTGGGTCGAGGTGCGCGCCGCCTCATAGGCCTGCTCGACGTTGCCGCCGAAGCGCTTTTCGGCGAACTGCTCGCTGGTATAGGCCTGCACGGTGCGGATCGCGCCGACCAGCTCGCCCGCATAGGCGGAGGCGTCGGCGAGCGTGTCCTGCGCATTGCGCGACAGCCGCCGCACCCAGCGTCCGAACGCCACCAGCGGCAGCACGATCAAGGGTATCGCCAGCAGCACGAAGCCCGACAATTTCGGGCTGGTGATCACCATCATCGCGGCGGCGCCGAGGAACATCATGAGATTGCGCAGCGCGATCGACACCGAGGCGCCGACCGCGGATTTGATCTGGGTGGTGTCGGCGGTGAGACGCGAGATCAGCTCGCCGCTGCGCGCGGAGTCGAAGAAGGTCGGCGAGAGCGACAGGAGGTGGCCAAAGACGTCGCGCCTGAGGTCGGCGACGATGCGCTCGCCGATCGTCATCACGAGATAGTAGCGCGCGGCGCTCGCCGCCGCGAGCACGGCGACCACCGCGAGCATTACCGAGAAGTAGCTGTTGATCAGCGCGATGCCCTCGGGCGTCAGGCCGAAATCGATCATCCTGCGCACCGCGACCGGCACCAACAGCGTGGTCAGTGCGGCGATCGTCAGCGCGACGAAGGCCAGTGCGGCGCGGCCGCGATAGCGGCTCACATAAGGCGCGAGCGCGAGCAGCGGCCGGAGTTTGGCGCGGCCCTTGGCGGGCTGCTCGATCAGATCGGCCTCGATCGACGGTGTGTCGGCGGAATTCACTTGGGAATTCATTTCGGGCTGAACATACTGTTCATCAAGCCGTTCCACTGCGCTCATGAGATCCGACCCATTGCATTCGTTCGCTCCCAATAGGCTGGTGCAAGGGGAGTGGCAAATCCGGGATGTCCCTTAGGGGCAAGCCCGGTTCACCAGCCGGCATATGGCTTGTTTTGCGGGGGTTCGTGAGGTATAGAGCCGGCCAAATCCGTCATTCGCTAGCCACCCAAGAGGCGCCCGGGCGCCGAGGAATTGCCATGAAAGCCGAAATTCACCCGAACTATCATACGATTAAGGTCGTCATGACCGACGGAACCGAGTACCTGACCCGCTCGACCTGGGGCAAGGAAGGCGACACGCTGAACCTCGACATCGACCCGAAGTCGCACCCGGCCTGGACCGGCGGCAACGCCCAGATCATGGACCGCGGCGGCCGCGTCTCGCGCTTCCAGAAGAAGTTTTCGGGCTTCCTCAAAAAGGATTGATCCGGCCGCAAGGCTGCGACGAAAAACGCCCCTGGGAGACCGGGGGCGTTTTTGTTTTGGGGTATGCGCTCTCGACAAAGGCGGAGGTCTTGTAGGCGGAGGTCTTGTGGGTGGGCAAAGCGAAGCGTGCCCGCCACTTTCTTGTCACCATCCCGAAAGACTGATGGTGGGCACGGCCCTGCGCGCCTTGGCCCACGCTACGGCAACTGTAACCCTACCGCTCGAACGCGGCCTTCAGCGCGTTGAGGTGCGGCACCAGCGGGTTGCCGATCGGGACGTGCTCGGCCGGCGGGGTGTGGATGGTGGTGTCGAGACGGCGGACGCGGGTCTGGAGGCTCATCGAGCGATGGATCAGGTCCTGGAGCTGCGAGGGCAGCTTCTCGATGGTGTCCGCGGGGCCGGGATCGGCGGCGGTGAGCTTGACCTTGGTCTTCTCGCGGTTGGCCTGGCTCAGCGTCATCTCGCCTTCTTTCACCGCGCGGTGCAGCAGCAGCCACGAGGCGAGCTGCATCAGGCGGGTGGTGAGACGCATGCTCTCGGTCGCATAGGTCAGGCTGACGGCACGGTCGAGCGCCTTGGCCTCCGTGCGGCCGGCGCCGTCGAGATAGGCGGCGGTCTCCTCGACGAGGTCCATGCCCTCGCGGAACAGGACGCTGAACGCCGCAGAATTGGTGAACCGCTCGCTGAGTTGAACGAGAGCGCCGTCGGCCTGCAAACGTTCCATGGTTAACGCCCCTTACGCAACTGTCTGACTCTCCGGCTTGGCGCCGGCTTATGATGAACAAATCATTGCGCGCTGGAAGCGCGGAGTCCAGCGACAAGCGCGGATATGGTTTCCGCGGGTCATTCGCAGGAATTCAGCCACAAGGAGACGCAAAAAAGCGGGAGTGGACGCAAAAAAAAGAGCCGCCGGAGACCGGCGGCTTTGAAAGTTGATAACAGGGAGGCGTCAAACAGAGTGGACAGGAGCCACTCGGTGTCCAAACGAGGACGGTTCCAGTCATAAACCCGAAAGCTTAATCGACCGTAAACGAGCTAATTTTTTGAGAGTTCGTTAGCCATCTCGGCCAGTGGCCGAGTGGGGTACGGAACAAATTCTCCACGTCGTCCCAGCGAAGGCCGGGACCCATAACCACAGGGAGTGGTTTGACGAAGACCGGTCGTTCGGTGCTTCTGTCGATCCCTACAGATAGATCACGCGGTATGGGTCCCGGCCTTCGCCGGGACGACAGCTGTTGGTGTGGCGGCGGCTACGACTTGAAAAAACTGTTCGCCGCATCGCGCGAGGCGCGCTTCTTGGTGGCGGCTTCTTCCAGTCTTTCGATCTCGGTTTTCAGAAGCGTCACGCGCTCGGTCAGTTCCTCCACCGACAATAGTGAGAGATCCTGTCCGATCTCATGGCTGATCTTCTTGCGCGGGCGGTCGTCGTCTTCCGTCGGCATCGTCGTTCCTCCTGCGTTCGCGCGATCTAGCAGGCCGAGGTTGCCAGCTTGGAGCGCGCTGGCTAAGCAATGGCCTCATTCCCATTCCGCACCTTTGCTCAAGGACACATCATGGACAAGCTGCCCGCGCAAATGACCGTGGTCGCCATCTCCCGGCACGGCGGACCGGAGGTGCTGGTACCGGAGCAACGCACCGTGCCGCAGCCCGGTCCCGACGAGATCCTGGTCAAGGTCGAGGCCGCCGGCGTCAACCGGCCCGACGTCGCGCAGCGCTCCGGCGCCTATCCGCCGCCGCCCGGCGCCAGCGACCTGCCGGGCCTGGAGATTGCCGGCGAAGTGGTGGCCGTCGGCAGCAATGCCAAGCGGCACAAGATCGGCGATAAGGTGATGTCGCTCGTCGCCGGCGGCGGCTATGCGCAGTACTGCATCGCCCAGGACGCCCAGGCCATGAGCGTGCCGCCGGCGCTGTCGATCAAGGAAGCCGGCGCGCTGCCGGAAACCCTGATGACGGTCTGGCACAACGTGTTCGAGCGCGGCGGCCTCAAGGCCGGCGAGACTCTGCTGATCCATGGCGGCTCCTCGGGCATCGGCACCATGGCGATCCAGCTTGCCAAAGCGTTCGGCGCCAAGGTGTTCGTCACCGTGGGATCTCAGGACAAGATCGATGCCTGTCTCAAGCTGGGTGCCGACCGCGCCATCAACTACAAGACCGAAGATTTCGTCGCCGTGGTCAAGGCGGAGACCAACAATGCCGGCGTCAACCTGATCCTCGACATGGTCGCCGGCGACTATGTCGACCGCAACTATGACGCCGCGACGGTCGACGGCCGCATCGTGCAGATCGCGACGCTCAACGGCCCCAAGGTCAACGTCAACATCGCCAAGGTGATGGTGAAGCGCCTGACCCATACCGGCTCGACGCTGCGCCCCCGTAGTAATGCGGACAAGGCGGCGATGGTGGCCGCGATTGAGGCGAAAGTGATGCCGCTTTTGCGTGAAGGCCTCATCAAGCCGCTGATGGACAGCACTTTCCCGCTGGAAAAGGCAGCCGACGCCCACCGGCGCATGGAAACGAGCGCACATATTGGCAAAATTGTGTTGGAGGTGTAGGCCGCCGGCCCACAGGGGCAGGGCGGAAACCCTTTGATTTTCCTCGCTTTCGTGGCATCTATCGCGACGCACCGAACCCATTCTGTCCGGTCTGAAATCGCCTTGCACTCGAAGTTTGCGTCGAACGCGGAGAACTGACCTTGCGTCTGCTCAGGTGCCTCGCGCCCATCGCGCTGGGCCTCATGATGCTCGTTGCCGCGTCCCCTGCACGCGCGCTCGACGCTGTCAGCGTTCGCAGTGACGCGCCCGCGATCGACCTCACCGGCGTGCTCGAGCATCAGCGCAGCGACGCCGATCGCATCCAGGTCTCGACCGCGCCCGGCACCGACGGCATCGTCCGCCGCATCGAGGTGCGCGCCCGCGAAGGTGGCCAGAACTGGGTGGTGTTCGCGCTCGCCAACAACACCGACGACCAGCTCGACCGCCTGATCGTCGCCCCGCATTACCGCATCGTCTCCTCAGGGCTGCTGTGGCCCGACCTCGGCCTGTCGCGTATCGCCACCATCACGCCTTCGATCGGCGACCGGCCCGAACGTCAGGAAAGCGCAACCGCGGACGTGTTCCGCATCACGCTCGATCCGGGAGCTGTTGTCACCTTCGTCGCGGAGCTGCGCACCGACAAGCTGCCGCAGCTCTATCTGTGGGAGCCGGAAGCCTACAAGGACAAGGTCAACTCCTTCACGCTGTACCAGGGCATCGTGATCGGCATCTCGGGCTTGCTCGCACTGGTGCTGACCATCCTGTTCGTGGTGAAGGGCAGCATCATGTTCCCGGCCGCCGCGGCGCTGGCCTGGGCGGTGCTGGTCTATATCGGCGTCGATTTCGGTTTCTGGGGCAAGGTGCTCGACATGTCGAACAACGCCGAGCGCATCTGGCGCGCGGCGGGCGAAGCGATTTTGGCGGCGACGCTTTTGGTGTTCCTGTTTGCCTACCTGAACTTGAGCCGCTGGCATGTGCGCTATTCGCACATCACGGTCGGCTGGCTGGCCTTCCTTGGCTCGCTCGTCGCGCTGGCGCTGTTCGATCCCGCGGTGGCCTCCGGCATCGCGCGCATCTCGCTGGTGCTGATCGCCTTCGCCGGCTTTGCGCTGATCGTCTATCTCTCCACCCACGGCTTCGACCGCGCGGTGCTGCTGATCCCGACCTGGTTCCTCCTGGTGGTCTGGGTGGTGGCGGCCGGCATGACGGTCGCCGGCTCCGTCACCAACGACATCGTCGGCCCGGCCCTGCTCGGCGGCCTCGTGCTGATCGTGATGCTGATCGGCTTCACGGTGATGCAGCACGCCTTCGCCGGCGGCGGCGCCTCGACCGGCGTCGTCTCCGACATCGAGCGCCGCGCGCTGGCGCTGGCCGGCTCCGGCGATCTGATCTGGGACTGGGACGTCTCCGCCGACAAGGTCTTCACCAGCCCGGAGACCGAGGCCCTGCTCGGCCTCAAGCGCGGCACGCTGGAGGGGCCGGCGGCGTCCTGGCTCGAAGTGCTGCATCCGCTCGACCAGGACCGTTTCCGTGCCGCGCTCGACAGCGTGCTCGACCAGCGCCGCGGCCGCCTGGTGCAGGATTTCCGCCTGCGCACCCCGGACGGCCACTTCATGTGGTTCGCGCTCAAGGCGCGCCCGGTGGTCGGCTCCGACGGCGAGGTCTCGCGCGTGGTCGGCACCCTCACCGATGTCACCGAGCTGCGCAACGCGGAAGAACGTCTGCTGCACGATTCCGTGCATGACAACCTCACCGGCCTGCCCAACCGCAAACTGTTCATGGACCGGCTGGGTGCGGTCGCGCATTTCGCCAAGAGCATGCCGACGCTGCGGCCGACGCTGATGGTGATCGACCTCGACCGCTTCAAGCAGGTCAACGATTCCGTCGGCATCGCGGTCGGCGATTCCATCCTGCTGACGCTGGCCCGCCGCCTCACCCGCATCCTGAAGCCGCAGGACACGCTGGCGCGGATGGCCGGCGACCAGTTCGGGCTGATCCTCCTGTCGGAGCAGGACCCCGCCCGCATCACCGCCTTCGCCGAGACCATCCGCAAGACCATCCGCGCGCCGATCGCCTTCAACGACCGCGAGATCTTCCTCACGGCTTCGATCGGCCTCGCCCTGTCTGATCCGCAGACCCAATTGACGGATGAGATCATCAAGGACGCCGAGCTTGCGATGTATCACTCCAAGCGCATCGGCGGCGACCGCATCGACGTCTACAAGCCGGCGATGCGTGCGCGGAAGACCGACCGGCTGACGCTGGAGAGCGAATTGCGCCGCGCCATCGAGCGGAAGGAGATCACGATCCTGTATCAGCCGATCGTGCGGCTGGAGGATCGTTCGATCGCGGGCTTCGAGGCCTTGGCGCGCTGGGACCATCCGAAGCTCGGGCGCATGGCGCCGTCGGAATTCATCACAATCGCGGAAGAGACCGGGCTGATCGTCGACCTCGGCATGTTCGTGCTCGACCAGACCGCAAAACAGCTCGCGGTGTGGCAGCGCGCGATGCGCTCGCGCGAGCCGATCTTCGCCTCCGTCAACGTGTCGTCGCGGCAATTGCTGCGCCACGATCTGATCCACGACATCCGCACCGTGCTGTCGCGCTCCTCGGTAGCGCGCGGCACGCTCAAACTGGAACTGACGGAATCCCTGGTGATGGAGAATCCGGAGCACGCAGCGCAGATGCTGACGCGGATCCGCGAGCTCGGCACCGGGCTCTCGCTCGACGATTTCGGCACCGGCCATTCCTCGCTGGCCTATCTGCAGCGCTTCCCATTCGACACCATCAAGATCGACCAGTCGTTCGTGCGCACCACCAACCGCGGCACCCGCCCGGTGATCCTGAAGTCGATCATCGCGCTCGCGCACGATCTCGGCATGGACGTGGTGGCCGAGGGCGCCGAGACCGATTCCGACGCGGTCGAGCTCTACCAGATGGGCTGCGAATACGCCCAAGGCTTCGCCTTCGGCGAGCCGATGGACGCCGACGCCGCGATGCGGCTGCTCACGGAAGTGCGGCTGGAGGCGGCGAGCTGATCGCTCCGCGAGTCCGGAATCGTAGGGTGGGCAAAGGCGCACTTGCGCCGTGCCCACCATGCTTACAACACAGCAACAGAAGTGGTGGGCACGCTTCGCTTTGCCCACCCTACGATACTATCGCCGCCGGTCGCTCTTCTGCTTCCTGAACCGCACGCTCTGGCCATCCGGCATGCGCGTCGCCACGAAGCCGGCGGCGAGGCAGGCTTCGCGTTGCGGCATCTGGATGTCGGGGCTGCGCAGGCTGTCCCACCAGGAGGCACGATGCGCCGCGCGCGGCAGGGCCGCGCCGATGATCTCCTCGATCTGCTCGAAGCTCAGCACCAACTCGTCCTGCTTCTGCCGCATCAGATAGTCGCGCAACGCCTGGTAGTCGTTCACAATCGTCCTCTCGTCCCGCTCACATGAGGCTGCCTAAAACCGTGCGCCGCATAAACCGATTCTTAACTCATCGCGGCGGCGCCGTCCTGCCTTAAACACTACTCAAGCTTTCGGGCGCATCCACTAGGATCGGGAGCACGCGATGCTGTCTGGATGGCGCGAAGTCACGGCCCGTCGGCCGTGGCGGATTTCGGCGAAGCTGCTGATCATCTCGTCGGTGGTGACGGTGATCGGCTTTTCCGCCATTTGCGTCAACGTGATGCTGGACATGCGCCGCGGCGAGGAGGCGCTCGCCCGCCAGACGCTGGAGAATTTGGCGACGACCATCGAGTCCGACGTCAACCGCAACATCGAGATCTACGACCTGTCACTGAAGGCGGTCGCCAGCAGCATGTTGCTGCCGGAGCTCGCAACGGTCTCGAAGCCGATCCGTCATCTGATCCTGTTCGACCATGCGATAACCGCCAAGCATTTCGGCGCCATCCAGGTGTTCGATACCGAGGGCCGGCTGACCATCGACGCCTCCACGCTCGATCCGCTGCCGGAGCTCAGGAGCGAGGAGGACTATTTCAGGGTTCATCGCGACAATCCCGACATCGGGCTCTTCATCAGCCGTCCGATGCTGTTTCGCGGCGCCTATTCCATCGTGCTGAGCCGGCGCATCAGCGATACCGACGGCGGCTTCATGGGCGTCGTCGCCGGCTCGATCCGGTTCAGCTATTTCCACGAATTGTTCGAGCGGCTGAACCTCGACCGCGACGACACCATCACCGTGCTGAAGCGCGACCGCACCATCATGATGCGGCGGCCGTTCGATCTCGAAATCATCGGCAGGAATTTGAACGAGCGCCAGAACTGGAAGGCCGACAATCTCAAGGCCGGCGGATCCTACGCCGGCCAGGGTCCGGTGGACCCGACCCCGCGCCTCTACGTGCGCAGCACCGGCACGGGTGCGATGTTCGTGGTGGCAGGCAAGCCGCTGACCGCGGTGTTCGAGCTCTGGCAGAGGGAAGCCTATCGCATCGGCGCCGTGGTGCTGGCGCTGATCCTGTTCATGCTGGCCTCGACGCTGGTGCTGGCGCGCGAGATCGGCCGGCGCGCCGAGGCCGAGGGCAAGCTCGAGGAGATGGCCACGACGGATGCGCTCACCGGCCTGAAGAACCGCCGCAAGTTCGATTCCGTCATCGACGTCGAATGGCGCCGCGCCATGCGCCAGAAGACGCCGGTCGCACTGTTGATGATCGATGCCGATCACTTCAAGGCCTACAACGACACGTTCGGCCATCAGGCCGGCGACCAGGTGCTGGTCGGCATCGCCATCTGCATCTCCGACTCGGTGAGCCGCGCCGGCGACTGCGCCGCGCGCTATGGTGGCGAGGAATTCGCCGTGCTGCTGCCGAACATTTCGGTCACTGATGCCTTCAAGGTCGCCGAGACGATCCGCCTCAAGGTGCAGGGCTGGTCCGACGATCAGGCGAGCACAACGGTCTCCTGCGGCATCGCCAGCCTCGTCCCCACCGCCGGCATGGACTCGTCGATCCTGGTCGCCGCCGCCGACAAGGCGCTCTATGCCGCGAAAGCCGGCGGGCGCAACCAGTCGGTGGTCGCGAGCCTGCCGCAGCTGTCGCTGGTGGCGTGAGATTCGATGTCGTCCCGGCCTAGTGCGCAATTGCGCACGGGGGCCGGGACCCATACCGCGTGATCTATCGGTCGCATTCGGCAGTCGTACCGAACGATCAATCTTCGCCAAACTTCTTACTGTGGTTATGGGTCCCGGCCTTCGCCGGGACGACACCGAGGGTTTAGCAGCTACTGCCCCAGATACTTCTTCATCTCGGCGATCAGCCCGTCGCGCAGCTCCGGGCGCTTCATGCCGTAGGCGATGTTGGCGCGGAGGAAGCCGGGCTTGGAGCCGCAATCGTGGCGCTCGCCCTCGAACTCGACGCCGTAGAATTTTTGCGACCTGGCGAGGCCGATCATGGCGTCGGTGAGCTGGATTTCGCCGCCGGCGCCGCGCTCCTGGGTTTCCAGGATCTTGAAGATCTCCGGCTGGAGGATGTAGCGGCCGGTGATCGAGAGGTTGGAGGGCGCGGTGCCCTTGGCCGGCTTCTCGACCATGCCGTCGACCTCGAACATCTTGCCGGTGCGTTTGCCGACGCCGCAGATGCCGTATTGATGGGTGAGATGGTCGGGCACCGCCTCGACCGCGACCAAATTGGATTTCTCGCCGAGCGAAGCCGCCATCTCGATCATCTGCTTCAGGCAGCCGGGCGTGTTGAGCACGAGCTCGTCCGGCAGCACGACCGCGAACGGCTCGTTGCCGACGATGTCGCGCGCGCACCAGACCGCGTGACCGAGGCCGAGCGGCGCCTGCTGGCGGGTGAAGCTGACGGCGCCGGCGTCCGGCTGGTTCTGCGCCAGGATCTCCTGCTCGCCCTTCTTGCCGCGCGCAGCCAGCGTCGCGTCGAGCTCGAACATCCGGTCGAAATGATCCTCGATGACATTCTTGTTGCGGCCGGTGACGAAGATGAAGTGCTCGATGCCGGCCTCCCTCGCCTCGTCATAGACGTACTGGATCAGCGGCTTGTCGACGATGGTCAGCATTTCCTTCGGCATCGCCTTGGTGGCGGGCAGGACGCGGGTGCCGAGGCCGGCGACGGGAAATACGGCTTTGCGAATTTTCATGGGATCGATCGAATACCTGAGGACGTGAACGGAGCAATGGTCATCTTGCTAGCCTGTTTGCAGCCGCCAACAAAGGCGGATGTGGGGCCTCGCCCCGTCAGAGTTAAGAAAAACGCCGTCACCAAAATTTCACCTTTGTTAAGCTATTGGCAACGCCTACCAGGCCTCCTGATGGCGGAATTTCAGGCCGACGGGTGGGACATGATGCAATCAGTGGCACGACTGGCAGGACGGGTTGGCTCCGTGACCGCCGCGACGATGATTGCAGCGGCTTTGCTGCTGCCGGCCTGCGCGCACGCCCAGGCGCAGAACGGCCTTTCCAATCTGTTCGGCGGCATCTTCTCCGGCCCCAATCCCGCCCCCTCGCAAGCCCCGCCCGGCAATGGCGGTGCGCAACCTTGGAGCGGCGAGGACGGCGCCTCCGGCCATCCGCTGATGACGGCCGCGGCGATCCGCGAGGCTGCCGGCAATTTCAACAATTGCGTCGCCGCGATGTGGCCCGATGCCGCACGCCGCAGCATCACGCAGGAGAATTTCCAGCGCTTCACCGCAGGTCTCAGCCCCGATTTGCGCATCATGGACCTCATGGATTCGCAGCCGGAGTTCACCAAGTCGGTCTGGGACTATCTCGACATTCTCGTGAACGACAACCGCCTCGCCAGGGGCCGCGAGATCCTCGCCACATACAAGGCGCAGTTCGACGCCACCGAAAGGGCCACCGGCGTCGACCGCTACATCATCGCCTCGATCTGGGGCATCGAGTCCAACTACTCGACGCAGATGGGCGACCGCAGCGTGCTGCAATCGACCGCGACGCTCGCCTGCATCGGACGTCGCCAGGCCTATTTCAAGGATGAATTCCTCTCCGCGCTGGAGATCCTCAACCGCGGCGATCTCAGGCCCGAGCAGATGCGCGGCTCCTGGGCCGGCGCCTTCGGCCCGACCCAGTTCATGCCGACCGCGTTCAAGCGCTTTGCCGTCGACGGCGACGGCGACGGACGGCGCGACGTCGTCGACAATCCGACCGACCTGATCGCATCCACCGCCAACAATCTGAAGAAGGACGGCTGGCAGGCCGGCCAGACCTGGGGCTTTGAAGTCGTTGTGCCGGAGGGATTCAACTACATGCTGGCCGATCGCGCCAAGGCGATGACGATCGCGCAGTGGGAGAAGCTCGGGCTCAAGCGTGCGAACAATCAGCCCTTCCCGCATCCGGCGGAGAAGGCCTATCTGCTCGCGCCGGCCGGCGCGCAGGGGCCGGGCTTCCTGATGCTGCAGAATTACCGCGTCATCATGAAGTACAACCCGGCCGAGGCCTATGCGCTCGCGATCGGCCATTTCGCCGACCGCCTGCGCGGCGGGGCGCCTTTCGTGCAGCCCTGGCCGCGCCAGGAGCGGGAGCTGTCGCGCACCGAGCGGCTGGAACTGCAGCAGCTGCTGGCCCAGCGCGGCTTCTACAAGGGCACCCCGGACGGCCAGTTCGGCGGCCAGACCCGGGAGGCCCTGCGCAACTTCCAGGCCTCGATCGGGGTGCCCGCCGACGGATTTGCGTCGTCCGACGTGCTGGACCGGCTGCGCGAGCGGTAAAACCGCGCCGAAAGTAACCGTGAACAGGGATTTTGGCAGGCGGCCTTGACCTGGGCGGCTGTTCCCCGGTGTATGGCCGGAAGAATCTACGAGAGAATCTGCCCGTTTGGCGCCTGATTCCGTTATTATATCCGAGCCACTTCCAAGTCCCTTGCGCGTGTCCGAGATCGCATGTCGAAGAAGTCCCTGTTCAAGGCGCTGACCGAGACCGGCCCGCTGATCGCGCTGGGGACGGCGCTTGCGATTCTGGTGTCGGTCGCCGGCCCGGCCTCGGCGCAGTTCTTCAACTTCCCGGGCTTCGGCGGCCCGCCGCAGCGCGCGGCCCCGCCGCCACAACGGGGCGGCGGTGGAGGTGGCTGGTTCGGCGGCGACTTCTTCGCACCATTCCAGCAGCAACAGCCGCAGGCACCGCGCCAGGATTTTTCGCGCGCGCCGGCGCCGGCCAAGCGCGACACCATCCCCGACAAGAACGTGCTGGTGATCGGCGACGCCATGGCCGACTGGCTCGCCTATGGCCTTGAGGACGCCTACACCGAGCAGCCCGACATGGGCGTGATCCGCAAGCACAAGACCACCTCGGGCCTGATCAAGTACCAGCCGAAGGGTGAGCCCTCGGACTGGGCGGCTGCGGCGAAGGGCATCCTCGAGACCGAAAAGCCCGAAATCATCGTCGTGATGCTCGGCCTCAACGACCGCATCGCGATCCGCGAGCCTGCGGCCGACAAGTCGGACAAGGCCTCTGACAAGGACAAGAAGAACGACAAGGGCGCGCGCAGCAAGCCACCGGGCAAGCCCGGCGACGCCAAGCCCGACACCGCTGCCAAGCCTGAGGACAAACCCGCAGCGGATACTGACCTGCCCCAGGATGATGCCGACAACGCCGATACGCCGGCGGCCGCCGCGCCGGAGAAGACGGCGCGCAATCCGAATGGTCTCTACGAATTCCGCGACGAGCGCTGGATCGAGCTCTACGGCAAGAAGATCGAGGAGCTGGCCAACGTCCTCAAGGCCAAGGGCGTTCCGGTGCTCTGGGTCGGGCTACCCGCCATCCGCGGGCAGAAGGGCACGGCGGACATGCTGTTCCTGGATTCGCTGTATCGTGAAGGCGCGGCCAAGGCCGGCATCACTTATGTCGATGTCTGGGACGGTTTTGTCGACGAGGCCGGCCGCTTCCTTCAGAAGGGTCCTGACTTCGAAGGCCAGATCCGCCAGCTCCGCAGCTCTGACGGCGTCTATTTCACAAAACCCGGCGCGCGCAAGCTCGCGCACTATGTCGAACGCGAGATCACGCGCCTGCTCGCGGGCCGCTCCGGCCCGATTGCGCTGCCGAGCGAGCCGGCGACGCCCGACACCAGCGCCGAGCCCGGCAAG
>NZ_PSRT01000065.1 GCF_004212635.1 Bradyrhizobium genosp. SA-3
TTGCGGGGGAGGGTTGGGGAGAGGGTGTCTCCACGGAGGGACTCCCCAAGAGGAAAGAGCCTCACCCGCCGCGCTCTTCGAGCGCGCCGACCTCTCCCGCACGCGGGAGAGGTGCAGCGAGTTCGTGGCGGGTTCGGTGCATCCATCACGCGCCTCAATCGAACAAATTGGCGAGGCGCTGCTTCATCTGGTCGGCGATGTAGAGCGCGAGGGCCTGGATGGTGGAGGTCGGGTTGACGCCACCCGAGGTGACGAAGATGCTGCCGTCGACGATGAAGAGGTTCTTGACGTCGTGCGAGCGGCCCCATTCGTTGACGACGGAGCGTTCGGGGTCGGTGCCCATGCGCGCGGTGCCGAGCAGGTGCCAGCCGCCCCACGGAATTGGCGAATTGATGCAGATGTCGGTCGCACCCGCCGTTTCGAGAACCTCGCGGCCGCGGGCGAGCGCATGCTCCATCATCTTCCGGCTGTTCTCGCTGATCGTATAGTCGATCTTCGGCGCGGGAATGCCGTGACTGTCCTTCAGCACAGGATCGAGCGTGACGCGATTGTGCTCTTCGGGCAGGTCCTCGCAGATCGCGGAGAAACCCAGCCGATGGCCGTTGAGCTTGCGGAAGACGCGATGGTGATCGGCGCCCCAGGGCAGAATGCCCTTCTGCTCGCTGACGACAGCCTCGAACACCGGCCCTGCCCCGCGCACGAACTGCACGCCGTAGCCGCGCACGAAGCCGCGCGACAGGTCCGTGTCATACCACTGCTTGCTCCACAAGCAGGTCGGCGGCGCGCGGTTGGAATCAGTCGGCTCCTTCACATAGCCGTAGATCTGCGCATAGGGGTGGAACATCAGGTTCTTGCCGACGAGGCCGGACGAATTGGCAAGTCCGTTCGGGAAGCGTCCCGAGGCCGAGTTCAGCAGCAGTCGCGGCGTGCCGACACCGTTGCAGGCGATGATGACGACGTGCGCGGGCTGAAACTGCTCGACGCCGTCCTTATCGTAATAGACCACGCCCGAGGCCATGCCGTTCTCGTCGGTGGTGATCTCACGCACCCGGCAATGGGTGCGGAGCTCAACGCCGGAGCGGATCGCATGCGGCCAATAGGTGATGTCGGTGGAAGACTTTGCGCCTTGCGCGCAGGCCGGCGTGCAATGGCCGAGATTGATGCAGCGCGCCCGGCCCTCATAGTCCATGGTCGCGACCGTCGTGTCCGACGGCCACCAGTGCCAGCGGCGCTTGTTCATGGCCTTGCCGATAATGGCGCCTGACAATCCGAGCGGCTGCTGCGGCATCGGCGGATGCGTCAGCGGCGAAAGCGGATCGCCTGACAGGCCCGACGTACCCATCATCCGGTCGTTCTCCTCGAAGAACGGGGTCAGTGCGTCGTAGTCGATCGGCCAGTCGTCGGCGACGCCGTCGAGCGTCTTCACCTTGAAATCGGAGGGATGCAGCCGCGGCCAGTGCGCCGTGTACATCACCGTCGAGCCGCCGACCGCGTTGTAGTTGACGACCTTGATCGGCGAATTGTTGTCGTTGATCGGGTAGTCCTCGGGCCGGCCGCGAACGTTGGGGCTCGATGACCATTCGCCGTAGAACTTGGCCTCCCAGTCCCGCCCGGTGCTGGGATATTCCGCCGGGTTCATCCAGCCGCCCTGCTCCAGGCAAAGAATGTGCATCTTGGTCTCGGCCAGCGACCACGCCACCGCCGCGCCCGAAGCGCCGGCACCGATGATCAGGACGTCCACGGGGTCTTTCATTGCAATCTTGTCCTCCCCCCTCGCCGCTTCCGGGCGATTCGGCCTTTCGCTATCCGCAAGGCCCGCGAACGATAGGATCAGAGCAATGGCTGAGTAAAGCCGCGAGGCCGGAATGTCGCACTTCGCAAGGCGCAGACCATTGGTATCGCCACATCCGGATGCTAGGAACAGGCCGCACGAGCCATCGATAGCGAGATCGTATGTCCTTCCGAAATTTCTTTGCCCCCGCCCGCGCTTTTGCGCTCGTTTCATTTTTTGCCCTGTCCGGATTTCTGGCCTCGTCCGGGCCGGTCTCCGCGCTGACCGCCGCCGCGACGGTGCGCGACGGCAACTCCATCCAGCTCGGCGACGTCACCTACCGGCTCGACGGCGTCGACGCACCCGAGCTGGACCAGGTCTGCATTGACGATCATGCCGATTCCTGGACCTGCGGCATCGAGGCTCGTGACCAACTGACGAAGCTGATCGGCAAACGGACGGTGCGCTGCGACGACGTCGGACCGGAAAAGAGTTTTGGCAAGCGGCACCGCGCCATCTGCACGGCCGAGGGCGACAAGGCCAGCTTGAACGAGCAGCTGATCAGGCTCGGCTTTGCCCTCGCGCGCGAGCCGATCAAGGCCAACGTCAAGCCCGCGGCCACGGAAGCCAAGACGGCGGCTGTCGGGATCTGGAAAGGCTGCTTTGTTGCACCGCAAGATTTTCGTAGCGGCAAGAAGGACGGCGCGCTCCTCGGCACCGCGTGCCGCCCAGACCGCGACAAGGAAATCCGCGCCGTGCTGTTCCCGGAAGAGCTGACGATGCCGCCGAGTTGCAGCATCAAGGGCAAGCTCGCGGTGCGCGCACGCGTCACCGGCAATATCGGCATCTATCATTTGCGGGGCTGCCCGAGCTATCCGGCGACCACCAAGCCCGACCGCTGGTTCTGCTCGGAGGACGACGCGCAGGCCGCCGGCTTCCGCAGGGCCTATAATTGCCGTCGGCCGAAGTGAAAAATTCCCTCACACATCCGTGAGTGGTAGTCCGAGACCGTATTGATCCGGAATTGAACTCCATCGGGGGTTGCGTCATTTGTATTGGTACGCAAGCGCCTTGCGCGAGCGTTTCCTTGGCAGCGATCCGGCTTCGGCCCGATTGCCTTGCTCGGGCGTTTCCTCCCTAGACTTGGGCCGCTTGTCATCACAAGCGGCTCTTCTTTTTTGGATGGGGTCCTAACTCCGCATCTGCATGATCTGGTCCATCGGCGGCATGTTGGCGTTCAGATGCGCCATGATCCAGACCGTGCCGCCGACCACGAGGAAGACGATCAGAAGGCCGAAGGCAAGAGCCAGCACGTTGTTGGTGTTGTCGGGGCCGGTGGTGATGTGCAGGAAGAACACGAGATGCACGCCCATCTGCGCGATCGCGAGCACGATCAGCGCCACCGGGATGGACGGCTGCCAGACCAGATCCGTGCCGGCGATGAAGAACGACGTCGCCGTGAGCAGCAGCGCCAGGACAAGACCGACGACGTAACCGAGGATGCGGACGCCGACACTGTGTTGCTCTTCCTCGCCGGGCGCGAGGTCGTGTTTGACCAACTCATGCGTCTGATCGCTCATGGCGCACTCCCAAGCAGGTAGACCACGGAAAACACGGCGACCCAGATGATGTCGAGCGCGTGCCAGAACAGCGCAAAGCACATCATCCGCCGCAAGATGTCGGCACGAAAGCCCTTGGCGAACACCTGGGCTATCATGGTGAGCAGCCACAACACGCCGGCCGAGACGTGGAGGCCATGGCATCCGACCAGCGAGAAGAACGCGGTCAGGAACGCGCTGCGCGAGGGGCCATAGCCACGGGCGACGAGGTTGGCGAATTCGCGGAACTCGATGGTGAGGAATATGAGGCCGAGCACACAGGTCACGGCCATGCCGAGATAGAACCAGAACCGGTTGCGCACGTCGGCGGCAATGCTGGCCATGCCGCAGGTGAAGCTCGACAGCAACAGGCAGACCGTCTCGATCGCGACGTTCTTCTGCTCGAAGATCTCCGAGCCTTTGGGGCCGCCAGCGGTCTGGCCGGCCAGCACGGCATAGGCCGCAAAGAAGCAGGAGAACATCACGATGTCGGAGAGCAGGAAGATCCAGAAGCCGTAGGCGGTCACGATCCGCTTCGGCGCGGGTCCGGTATGCTCGATGACGACACCGATGTGATGGGGATCGGCATGGGCGTGGCCAGCGGTCGCGGTCATCGACATCAGACTGCCCCCGCCATGCTGATGAGCCTGCGCCGTTCCTCCAGATTGACGCGGTCGATGCGGGCAACCTGATCGGCCGGGATGACGTATTCGTCGTGATCGCGCCAGGCGAACACGACGAAGGTCGCAAAGGCACCTAAGCCGCCCAAAATCACCATCCACCAGATGTGCCAGATCAGCGCGAAGCCCATGATGGTGGCGAAGAACGCGCAGACGAAGCCGGTCGGCGAATTCCGGGGCATCTCGATGTCCTGATATTCCGGCTCTTCGTGTTCGAGCAGTTGCTGCTTGGCATGAGCCTTCATCTCCCAATAGGCGTCCTCGCCGCGCACATCGGGATTGAACGCGAAGTTGAACACCGGCGGCGGCGAAGAGGTCGCCCATTCCAGCGAGCGGCCGTCCCAGGGATCGCCGGTGCGGTCACGCAGGGCCTCGCGGTCGCGGATGCTGACGACGAGCTGCATGATCTGGCAGATCACGCCGATCGTCAGCACCGCCATGCCGACCGCAGCTACCAGCATCCAGGGCCGCCACGCCGCGACATCGTAGTGCTGCATGCGGCGCGTCATGCCGAGCATGCCGGCGACATAGAGCGGCATGAAGGTGATGAAGAAGCCGAGAAAGGTGAACCAGAACGCAGCCTTGCCCCAGCGTTCGTCGAGGCGGAAACCGAACGCCTTCGGAAACCAATATTCGAAGCCGGCGAAAGCGCCGAACAGCACGCCGCCGATGATGACGTTGTGGAAGTGCGCTACCAGGAACATGCTGTTGTGAAGCATGAAATCGGCTGGGGGTACCGCGAGCAGGACGCCCGTCAATCCGCCGACGATGAACGTCACCATGAAGCCGACCGCCCACAGCATCGGCGTAGCGAAGCGAATGCGGCCGCCATACATCGTGAACAGCCAGTTGTAGATCTTCACCCCCGTCGGCACCGCGATGATCATGCTGGCGATGCCGAAGATGGCGTTGACGTCGGGCCCTGCTCCCATCGTGAAGAAATGATGCAGCCACACCATGAAGGAGATGACGCAGATCGCCATGGTGGCGAGCACCATCGAGCGATAGCCGAACAGCGCCTTGCCGGAGAATGTCGAGACCACCTCGGAGAAGATGCCGAAGGCCGGCAGCACCAGGATGTAAACCTCGGGATGTCCCCAGGCCCAGATCAAGTTCATGAACATCATGACGTTGCCGCCGGCCTCGTTGGTGAAGAAGTGGAAGCCGAGGTAGCGGTCGAGCAGCAGCATCGCCAGCGTGGCGGTGAGGATCGGGAAGGCCGCGACGATCAGCAGGTTCGAGGCCAGCGTGGTCCAGCAGAACATCGGCATGCGCAGATAGTTCATGCCCCTGGTGCGCAGCTTCAGCACCGTGGTGACGAGATTGATGCCGGCGACCAGCGTGCCGACGCCGGAGATCTCCAGCGACCAGGCGTAGTAGTCGACGCCGACGCCGGGCGAGTAGGACAATTCCGACAGCGGTGGAAAGGCGAGCCAGCCGGTGCGCGCGAATTCCCCGACCACGAGCGAGATATTGACCAGCAGCGCGCCGGTCGCGGTCAGCCAGAAGCCGACGGAATTGAGCGTCGGGAAGGCGACGTCGCGCACGCCGAGCTGGAGCGGCACGATCAGGTTCATCAGCCCGATCACGAACGGCATCGCCACGAAGAAGATCATGATGGTGCCGTGCGCCGAAAAGATCTGGTTGTAGTGCTCGGGCGGCAGATAACCCTGCGACTGGTAGGCGACGGCCTGCTGGATTCGCATCATGATGGCGTCGCTGCCGCCGCGCAGCAGCATCACCGAGGCCAGCAGCACATACATGACGCCGATGCGCTTGTGGTCGACGCTGGTGATCCATTCGCTCCAGAGATAGGGCAGATGCCCCTTGATCACGACCCAGGCCAGCACGCCCAGGATTGCGACCAGCACCACCGCGCCCGCGACGAGCGGAATCGGCTGATCGAACGGAATGGCGGACCAGTCGAGCTTACCGAGCATCGTGGCCTCCACTGTGCGACCGGCCCGCTTCGGATGCGAGCTCCGGTCCAGGACCCGGCGGAATGTGCTGGGTCGCGATCAGGTCGAACAGACGCGGATCTTCGAGCCGATAGGTCGGCCGCCCCGTCTCGATGCCTTGCTGCATCAGCTTTGTATAGCTGTCCGCATTCAGCACGGCATCGGTCTTCGCCGTGGTCGCCACCCACTCCGGAAAGGCGAGCGGCGAGATCACGTTGACGTCGAACATCATGTCGGGGAAGCCGTCGCCGGAGAAATGCGCCGACAGGCCCTGCAGCTTGCCTTCGTTGTCGGCGCGCAGGTTCAGCTTCGTCACCATGCCGTTCATGGTGTAGATCATGCTGCCGAGCTGCGGGATGAAGAACGTGTTCATCACGCTCGACGACGTCAGCTGGAAATTCAGCTCGGCGCCGGCCGGCACCGTCAGCGTGTTGACGGTGGCGATGCGCTGATCCGGATAGATGAACAGCCATTTCCAGTCGAGCGAGACGGCCTGGATCCGCACCGGGCTGCCGGTGCCCGGCACGGGCGTCGCGGGATCGAGCTGGTGCGAGCCGATCCAGGCGACGCCGCCGAGCAGGATGACGGTAAGCGCAGGGATCGCCCACACCACCATCTCGACGCGGCCGGAATAGACGAAATCGGGCTGGAAGCGCGCTTTCGGATTGGACGCGCGAAACCAGAACGCGAAGCCGAGGATCGCGACGATGGTCGGCACCACGATCACGAGCATGATGAAGACGGAATCGACCAGGATGGTGCTGTTGGCCGCAGCCACAGGCCCTTGCGGATCGAACAGATTCATCGGCAAGCCACTGGCGGTTGGGAAGCCCCGGGACAGAGCCTAGCGCGGGAAAGGCTCCGCAACAAACGCGATTGCCTGAAAACGGTTCCTGAACCGCGAGGGGTCAGCCATGCGCGATGGACCGGGCGCAACATGCAATTCCATGTGATCTCAATGACATGAACGCAGAGGCGCGCCCTTCTCTCCGATCGGGGCGATTGCTAATCTGCACGAAAATACTGAATGAACAGACCGAGCCCGGGAGTGAACCGAGATGCGCTTGAAGGACAAGGTTGCGATCGTCGTCGGCGCCGGCCAGAGCCCCGGCGAGGGCATGGGCAATGGCCGCGCCACCGCGCTCACCTTCGCGCGCGAGGGTGCCAAGGTCTTGTGCGTCGATCACCAGCTGGAGTCGGCGCAGGAAACGGTCGCGATGATCACGGCGAAGCAGGGCACGGCGGCAGCGTTCAAGGCCGACGTGACCAAGGCCGCCGACATCAAGGCGATGGTCATGGACGCGCAATCGCGCTGGGGCCGGATCGACGTGCTGCACAACAATGTCGGCGTCAGTCTCTCCGGCGGCGATGCCGAATTGCTGCAGCTGACCGAAGAGGCATTCGACCGCGTCGTCGCCATCAACCTGAAGAGCTGCATTCTCGCCGCGAAAGAGGTGATCCCGATCATGCGCGCGCAGAGAGGCGGCGCCATCATCAACATCTCCTCGATGGCCGCGATCACGACCTATCCTTATGTCGCCTACAAGGCGACGAAGTCGGCGATGATCGCCTTCACCGAACAGCTCGCCTACCAGAACGCCGAATACGGCATCCGCGCCAACGTCATCCTACCCGGCCTGATGAACACGCCGATGGCGGTCGATATCCGCGCCCGCGAATGGCACAAGACCCGCGCCGAAGTCGAAGCCGAACGCGACAGCAAGGTGCCGCTGCGCAGGAAGATGGGGACGGGTTGGGATGTCGCCAATGCCGCGCTGTTCCTGGCATCGGACGAAGCGAACTTCATCACCGGCGTGACGCTGCCCGTGGATGGCGGCGCGAGCGTGCGGCGGGGGTAGGTGCCACAGGGACGCTGCACTTACCCTGCCCCTCCAGGGGAGGGTAAGGTCAGTGCGTCACCCGCCAGATCGTGCCATTGCCGTCCTCCGACACCAGCAGCGATCCATCCTTCGCCACGGCCACTCCCACCGGCCTGCCCCACACCTCGGTGTCGCTCACGACAAACCCCGTGACGAAATCCTCGTACTCCCCGGTCGGCTTTCCGTCCTTCATCTTGATGCGGATCACCTTGTAGCCGGTACGCTTTGATCTGTTCCAGGAGCCATGCTGGGCGGCGAAGGCGTCGCCCTGGTACTCGGGCGGAAACTGCGTGCCCTGGTAGAAGGTCATGCCGAGCGAGGCCGAATGCGGCTGGATCAGCACATCCGGCACCGTCACCTTGTCCTTGAGGTCCGGCCGCGCGCCGGCGTGACGCGGGTCTTCGTTGCCGCCGATATAGAACCAGGGCCAGCCGTAGAAGCCGCCCTCCTTCACGCTGGTCACATAATCCGGCGCGAGATCGTCGCCGAGGCCGTCGCGTTCGTTGGTCGAGCACCAGGGCAGACCGGTCAGCGGCTGGATCGCGAGGCCGACGCAGTTGCGGAGGCCGGTGGCGTAGATCTTCCGGTCCTTGCCGTCAGGATTGAAGGCCAGCACGGCGGCGCGCTCGGTCTCGCTGGCCCAGGCCGCACCAAGCGGTTGCGCTTTTGACCACGCCTCCATCCCGCCCGGCGGCGTGCCCATGCCCTCTGCGACGTTGCTGAGCGAGCCGACCGACACCAGCATGCGCTTGTTGTCAGGCGTGAACACGATGTCGCGGGTGGAATGGCCGCCATCATGCGGCAGGCTCGCCACGATCGTTTCCGCCTTGCCGCGTGCCTTGAGATCGCCGGCCTGGTAGGGAAAGCGAACGACGCTGTCGGTATTGGCGACATAGACCCATTGCGGGTTGTCGCCGTTCGGAAAAAAGGCGATGCCGAACGGCTGCCTCAGTCCGCTGGCAAACACCTCGTTGGTCGCGACCTTGTCGCCATCGCCAGCGCGCAGCACGCGGATGTTGCCGGCCCGCGTCTCCGCGACGAAGACATCGCCATTCGGCGCGACCCGCACGACGCGTGGCGTGCGCAAGCCTTCGGCGAACAGCTCGATCTTGAATCCGGCCGGCACCTGGAGCGCAGCCTCCGGCGGACGCGGCACCACACGCGACGAGCTCGCGACCGACCGCGTCGCGCCGGGCCTGATCAGATCCTGTGGCCGGATCAACCTGACCGTGCCAGGCTTGTCGGCCCGCCAGTCGCCATAGGCGTCCTTACCTTGCAGCACCGGCTCACCTCGTGCGCCGGTCGCAGCCGCGACCAGCAATCCCGTGGACATCGCAACGGACCTTATCCTGTTCTTCACGTCTCCCTCCCGGCCTGCGCGTCTCAAACGTCAATATGCGACAACCCGCAGACGTTCTGCAGCAGGTCATGTGCCTGCCGAATCCCACGTCAGCTCATGCCCGAACGATGGGCATCAGTCGCGGCCCATCGTACTGGAAAATTCGGCTGATCGGTGCGACACATTGGCGGGGTGCGACCGGCGGTTGTTCAAAGCTGCGGCATTGGTGTCGCGACTGATGGGGTGATCATGTGGGGATCCGTCATATCGGAATGGGCGAGCCTGCTGCTGCGCTGGCTGCACGTGGTTGCCGCGATCGCCTGGATCGGCAGTTCCTTCTATTTCATTGCTCTCGATCTCAGCCTCAGGCCCAAGAGCGACCTACCGAGCGACCTACCGGGCGACCTGCCTGATGGCGTGCAGGGCGAGGCCTGGCAGGTCCATGGCGGCGGCTTCTACCGGATCATGAAATATCTGGTCGCGCCCAACCAGATGCCGGACGAGTTGACCTGGTTCAAATGGGAGGCCTACACCACCTGGCTGTCCGGCTTCGCATTGATGGTGGTGGTGTATTATCTCGAGGCCGATTTGTTCCTGGTCGACAAGTCCATCCTCGACCTCACGCCATTCCAGGCCGGCCTGTTCAGCTTCTTTAGCCTCGCTCTGGCATGGCTGCTTTATGAGGCCGCGTGCCGCTCTGGGCTTGCGCAGCGCGAGCTGCCCTTCGCTATCGGCGGCTATCTGTTCCTGGTCGCGCTGACCTACGCCTTCACCCATGTGCTGAGCGGTCGTGGCGCCTTCAATCAGATCGGGGCGATCATCGGCACCATCATGGTCGCCAACGTCTTTGCGCTGATCATCCCGAACCAGAAGAAGATCGTGGCCAGCCTGATCGCGGGACAGGCGCCCGACCCGAAGCTCGGCAAGGCTAGCAAGGAACGCTCGGTCCACAACAACTATCTGACGCTGCCGGTGATCGTTCTGATGATCAGCAACCACTATCCCCTGCTCTATGCCACGCGCTTCAACTGGATCATCGTGGCGATCATCCTGGCCCTCGGTCCCGTGATCCGCCACTTCTTCAACGCGCGGCATGCCGGGCGCAAATCGCCGTGGTGGGTGTGGGGCGTGGCGGCAATCGGCGTGATCGCGATCCTCTTCCTCTCCGCCGCCGGACCGCGCGACGTCAAGACCAGCGCCCTGCCGGCACAGCCGACGCTCGCCAATGTCGAGGAGATCGTGATGTCCCGCTGCAGCATGTGCCACGCGGCCGAGCCGGTCTGGGCCGGCATTGTCACCGCGCCGAAAGGCATATTGCTCGACGCGCCCGAGCACATCCATCGCAACATCCGCCTGATCTGCCGTGTCGCGGCTTGGTCCAATGCGATGCCGCCGGGCAACATCACCGAGATGACCAGCGAGGAGCGCGCCATCCTCGCCACCTATATCGAGCAGGCTCGCTAATGCCGTCGCGCGTCGACAGAGCATTTCGCGGAATGAAATTTCGCATCTCCCACCGAATTGAAAATGACTCGACCGCCTATCCGGCGTAGACAGGAGCCGTGGCCGCTGCCGCGGCCAAAGTCAGTTGCATGCGCGGGAAAGAACAGTGGCTCTCAAGAACGTCATCGGCATCGACCACGCCGTGGTCATGGTGAAGGACCTCGACCAGGCCGCCGAGAACTATCGGCAACTCGGCTTCACCGTCTCTCCGCGCGGCACCCACAGCGTCCATATGGGCACCGGCAACTACACCATCATGTTCGACTCCGACTATATGGAGCTGCTCGGCGTGCTGGCTGCGACCGAGCTCAATGCCCCGGCGCGCGCCTTCCTCGACAAGCACGGCGAAGGCATCGAGCGCATCGCCTTCACCGCAGTCGATTCCGCCGCCGGCGCCGAGGAGATCCGCGCACGCGGCCTGACGCCGATCGGCCCGACCGATTTCGAACGGCCGGTGACGCTGCCTGATGGCACGGTCTCGGCGGCAAAGTTCCGCACCTTCATGTGGCCGACCGCGGAAGCGCCCGGCGGCGTGCGCATCTTCGCTTGCCAGCACAAGACGCGCGAGACCGTGTGGATTCCCGAATTGATGAAACATGCCAATGCGGCCAGGCGGATCAAGCAGACACTGATCGCAACGCCCGAGCCCGCGAAGGAGGCCGCGCATCTCGGCCGGCTGATCGACCGCGAGCCGAAAACGGATACCGACGGCGCGGTCACCGTGCCCTCCGGCGGCGACCGTGCCGACTTCGTCTATCTGACGCTGGACCAGCTCGGCAAACGCTATCCCGGCGTGCCGCTCGCTGGCCTCTCCGAGCGCGGCGGCGCGGCGCTGGTGTTCATCAGTGGCGATCTCGCGGCAACCGAGAAGGCGCTGGGATCAGTCGCTGTGCGCAGCGGCGCTGCGATCTGCGTGCCGCCGGCCAAGGCCAACGGCACCCTGCTCGCCTTCATTGCCGGCTGATTTGAACTAATTCTTTAACAAGCGTTTACCCGGCAGCCCTAGGATTTTCGGGCTGTTCACGCCTTCAGGGTCCAAGCGCATGTTCAAAGAGGGATCGCCGATCGCCTATGACGCGCCGGCCGAGCTTAAGAAGTGGCCGTCGCTGAAGGGACAGAGGCAGAAGCACCGAGGCCCGCCCTATCTCGTCTACAATGGCACGCTCGCCGACTGTGTCCGCGAGCTGATGGGCAAGCCGATCAAAGGTATTTCGCTCTACGACATCATGACGAAGCCGCAACCGGCCTTCGACCAGACCGTGCTGTCGCCCGGCGATGCCGCCGAGATCGCGATGCGCAAGGATTTTCCCAAAGACTAGAGCATGATCCGGAAAAGTGTGTAGCGGTTTTCCGAAAAGATCATGCTCAAATAATAACCTAAAGCGCGATGACGATTCGTCCTGATCTCATCGCGCTTTAGTTCGAGGCGCGGCTGCCGGCCGTCTTGCCCTGCTGCTTCGAGGAGGTATCTGTCGGCGCATCGAGGAAGACGACGGGTGTGCCGCGCTTCACGTTCTCGCCGAGCACACGCGCGTCCCAATTGGTGAGCCTGATGCAGCCGTGAGACGCGGATTTGCTGACCCTGTCGGGCTCCGCCGTTCCATGAATGCCGTAGCCCTGCGCCGACAGTCCGATCCAGTACGAACCCACCGGATTGTTCGGCCCCGGCTTGATGTCGAACGGCCTTTTGGATTTGACACTCTTGAACTTGTACTCGGGATTGTAGTGATAGGTCGGCTGCTCGTGGGTGCCGGTCACCTTCAGCGTCCCCATCGGCGTCGGACGATCCGGACTGCCGATCGTCGCCGGGTAGAACGCGATGAGACGACCGGAGCTGTCGAACGCCTTCAACGTCGCGCGCGTCTTGTCGATCTCGACCCGCGCAATGCGCGGAAGCTCCCGTCGCGGCGGAACGTTGGCCACGACGATCGTCTCGCCGGATTTGTCGAAAGCCTTCCTTGGATTGAGCACCTTCAACAGCTCTTCGCTCATATGGAATTTTTCCGCGAGCCCTTCGAGCGGACTGGTGTAGCTCAGCGCCTGCAGTGACTTCATCTCGTCGAGCTTGGCTGGCAGCCTCTTGAGGAACGGCCCCTTCACGTCTGCGTCGGTGATCTTGTAGTCGACGACGACAGGACCTTCGCTCGCTGCGTTCAGCTTATCCCACAGTTCCGGGGCAATCGTCTTGTCGAAGGCGATCCCGTTCTGCTCGGCGAACGCCCGCAGCGCCTTCTGTGCGTTCTCGCCGAACTTGCCGTCGATCTGGCCGGGCGAGAATTGCGCACGATCGAGCAGGACTTGAAGCTTCATCACCGAAGCGTTGACCTTGTCGGTCGCCGGCTGCCTTTCGGAACGCGCAGCATCATTCACCGCCGTTGCGTCGAGATTGCCCGCGAATGCCGGACAGAAGAACCAGAGCGATATCACCGCGCCAAGCATCCATCGCATCATGATCGCTCGTCCCAGTTCGGCAAAGTGATCCGCAAAACCGCGGAGAGTTTCTCCTTGGGAACACCGTAGTAACACCGAGGAACCCATGAGACCGCAGCTTTGCCGCAATCGCGCGGTTAAGAACTCCTTATCGCCGGCGCATCGCTGGCCGTTCACCCCACAGTTCGAGGTTGCCCCAGCAAATGCGATTTGTCGTCGCGGCTTGCGCCGCGTTCATGATCTTGATGTGCGACCTCGATCTGTCGGCGTCCCGACAAACATCAACATTCGACACCACTACTCTTCACAACAATCATGCCTCGCCACTTGTTCCGGTGGTCGAACTCTTCCTCGCCAGCGTGCAGGCCATCGAGCTCGCCAATGCACGCGCGGCCTTTGAGGAGAAAAGCGAGCCGCCGCGCGCAGCAGAGACCGTCGCCGAGGGGCCGGTTTCACCGACAGACCGGTTCTGCCACGCGCTTCGCGAAGCCGCCGAAGCCAGCGGCATTCCGGTGCCGTTCTTCGCGCGCCTGATCTGGCAGGAGAGCCGCTTCAAGTCCAACGAGGTCAGCCACGCCGGCGCGCAGGGCGTTGCGCAGTTCATGCCGGAAACGGCCGCCGAGGTCGGGCTCGACGATCCCTTCGATCCCATGAAGGCGCTGCCGGCATCGGCAAAATTCCTGCGCAAGCTTCGCGACGATTTCGGCAATCTCGGCCTCGCCGCCGCGGCCTACAACGCCGGTCCCGGCCGCATCCAGAAATGGCTGGCCAAGGAGAGCGAGCTGCCGCGCGAGACGCGCGACTATGTCCGCATCATCACCGGCACTAAGGCCGAGGACTGGACCGAACGCGCGGGAGCGCTTGCGATCCGGATCGACTTGCCGCGCGAAGCCCCATGCGAAGGCATCGGCAGCCTCTCGAAAGCCAAGGATGTTGCCTGGGTTCCGGTCAACCTGACGCCTTCGGTCACGACCATCATCCGCAAGGCAGAACAGCTCGCCGCGCGACTGACGGCGAGCCGCGCCCGCAAGCGGTTCGCAACCTTGCTCCGGAAGAACACTTCGGCTCGCGGCAAAGCGCGCAGCATGATTGCAGCACGCGCGGCCGGAAAGAGCGCGAAGGCCCGGGCCGTTCGCTTTGCATCACGCGAACGGCCTTCCGGCTAGTTTTGGAGCCGCCCGAGCGCTAAAAAGCTCCGTTCCACTTTTCCCGACAGCGGGGATGGACCCTGTGTCAGCACGGATCCTGCGATGCCACTGAAGAGTGCCGGGATCATCGCCTATCGGAAGCGCCGCAGGCTCGAGGTTCTCCTCGTTCATCCCGGAGGGCCGTTCTGGCGCAACAAGGATCTCGGCGCATGGTCGATCCCGAAGGGCGAGTATGCGGACGAAGAAGATGCGGAAATCGCCGCGCGGCGGGAGTTCGCCGAAGAGCTTGGGCTTGAGCTGTCCGTGCCGCTGATCGCGCTTGGAGAGGCCAAGCAGCGCGGGGGCAAGCGCGTCACCGCGTTCGCAGCCGAACTAGATCTCGACGTGCGCAGCATTCGCAGCAACACGTTCGAGATCGAATGGCCGCCCCGCAGCGGCAAACGGCAGTCCTTTCCGGAGGTCGACCGTGCCGAATGGTTCACGCTGGAAGAGGCGCAGGAGAGGATCAATGCAGGGCAACGCCCGCTGCTTGATCGGCTAGAGCGACTGGCCAGCGGCGAATAGGCGCGTCGCGATGACGGCCATTTCGAGCAAAGCAGGCTTTCCTCACTCCGCCTTGATGTTCGCGGCGGCCACGACCTCGGCAAGCTCCTTCGTCTCCTTGGCGATCTTCGCGGCGTACTCAGTCGGGCTGAGCACGCTGACCACGCCCTGCGAGCCGAGCTTCGCCTCAACTGTCGGATCCTTGGCAGCAGTGACGATCTCCCGGTGCAGCGTTTCCAGGATCGGCGCGGGCGTGGTCTTCGGCATGAAGAAGCCGACCCAGAACGACATGTCGAAGCCGGGATAACCGGCTTCCGCGACGGTCGGCACATCGGGCAGCGCCGGCAACCGCTCGGCTGACGACACCGCGAGCGCGCGCAGCTTACCGGCCTTGACCAGCGGCACGGCGGAGAGCGGATCGAACACCGCCAGCACCTCCTGCGCGAGCAGGCCGACCTCGGACGCCGAACCGCCGCGATAGGGCACGTGGATCATCTTGATGCCGGCCCTCTGGCTGAGCAGCTCCATGGCGAGATGGGCGAGGTTGCCGTTGCCGCCCGAGCCGTAGGCGAGCACGCCGGGTGCGGCCTTCGCGGCGGCGACGAGGTCGGCAACAGTCTTGATGCCGGCGGTCTTGGGATTCTCCGGATTGACCACGAGCACCAGCGGCGCCGAGACCACGGTCGTGAGCGGCGCGAAGTCCTTCTCCGGATCGTAGCGGATATCTTTGAACAGCGTCTTGTTGAGCGTGATGGTGGACGAGTTGCAGGCGAGGATGGTGTAGCCGTCCGCGTCCGCACGCGCGACGCCTTCGGCGGCGATCATGCCATTGGCGCCGGCGCGGTTCTCGACCACGAAGGGCTGCCCGAGCTTGTTGCTTAAGCGATCGCCGATGATGCGCGCGACGACGTCGACCGGGCCGCCGGCGCTGAAGCCGACCATGATCTTGGCCGGTCGCGCCGGATATTTCTGCGCGAGCGCCTGTGTCGTGACGCACAATCCGGCGACAATCGCCAACAGCGAAGCGTTCGTTGCATTCGTTCCCTCCCCAGACCTCATCGCGCCGCTGTGCATGCTTGTTGGTGCGGGCGCATTCCAAGGTCATGATGAGCGGCGGCGCTGGAATTCGCAATCGCGTTTGCGCGCCGGCATTCCGCCGCGCGGCACGAGAGCGCAGCTCCGCAACAAAAAAATGCGAAAACAACCCCATGCACAGTAGCCGGCCGTTGTCGAAACAAGGACTTGGGCAGGACAAGCGGATTTCTGGTATTACGAAATAAAATTGACACGTCGGGCAAAACACCGGCATAATGGCATGATCGCAACGGCCGTGAGCGCCAAGGCCATTTCAGCCCTGCGCGGCTCGAGCTAGTTGCACGTAAGCCCTTCATCGACATCTGAAAATCGCAATCACCGCGCGGCACGCGCGCGACCGGCTTCGCGCCGCAAGCGCTCGCGCCAACGCCAGCAAAGGACCTTAGGACATGACGCCATTTCCCCATCGCACCAGCATGTCACCGATCGCGGCAACGGATCGCAGCAGACCCACGCCCCGGATCAAGCTCACCCGACGGCGCCTGGAGATCCAACATCCCGACGCGCAAACTGGCGAACGGCTGCTGGCCGAGGCGCTCGGCGCAGTCGATCGCGACGCGCTGCACGGCATCCTCAAGCAATTGCTCAAGGCGAGCGTGATCGAGCAGAAGCCCAATGAGGCCAACCTCGCCTTCATGATCTCGATGATGAAGAGCATCGCACCCAGGGATTCGGTCGAGGCCATGCTGGTGGCGCAGATGGTGTCCGTCCACGTCGCGGCGATGCGCTCCGCCTGCCGCCTCGCCTTCACCGACCATCTTCAGCAGCAGGAAGGCATCACCCGCGCATTGACCCGGCTCGCCCGCACTTTTGCAGCTCAGATCGAGGCGCTCAGCCGCCACCGCAGCAGCGGCGAGCGCGCCATCACGGTGCAGAATGTGTCGGTGCAGGACGGCGGCAGCGCGATCGTGGGCAACGTCACGCAACACGCGAGCGTGATCGTTGCGGAGGCGAGCGCGACGGATACGGCTGCCAAGGCAGAAACGGTCCCGGCGGAGAACGGCGCCAGCGCATGAGCCGCGATCACGTCCGTAACACAGATGCCATGCAGTCGAGCCCGCGCTGCGGCGCCGGGACGCGCAGCGGTACCGTCTGCCGCGCGCCGGCGATGCACGGCAAGGCCCGCTGCCGCATGCACGGCGGCGCGTGGGGATCGGGCGCGCCGAGGGGAAATCAGAATGCGCGGAAGCATGGCGCGTTCGCGCAAGACGGACTCGCGGAGCAGCGGGCGATCCGGGAGTTGCTGGGCGAGACAAGGAGGCTGCTGGCTGAGCTGAAGTCAGGCTAGCCCGCGGAGGCAGGGCAATCGCATATGGAAGCGGATTCCCTGCGGCCCATCCTTCGAGACGCCCGCTTTGGCGGGCTCCTCAGGATGAGGGCGGAGTATGCGGCAGCAGTGTCAACGGGTCCGATGCCAATTAGCCTCATCCTGAGGAGACCGCTGGAAGCGGTCGTCTCGAAGGACGAGGCGCTTGCTCAGACCGCACCAACAGATCATATGCGATTGCCCCGCCCCACGGAGGTGTAGCGGTTACGGAAATTCGCCAGCTCAATGATCCATTGACGGTCGATATATTCCCATACGGTCCGTTTATGAGCCATTGTATCGCGGCGTCGGAACTTCCCGCGGTGGCATCGCTTTGAATTCGACAAATGGAAGAATTCGCCATGACCTCCGAAACGGAACTGAAATTCCGCATTGCGCCGCGAAAATTGCCGTCGGTGCTGCGGAAGGGCGGTTTGAGCGGGCGGCGCGGCGACCAGTGCGAGCAATCCCTCGTGTCGACCTACTACGATACGACCAAGCATAAGCTCCGGCGCCATGGCGTGACGTTGCGGGTCCGCAAGATCGAGGGCCGCTACGTGCAGACCGTGAAAGCCGGCGGCGCGGGCAGCGTGACGCGGGGCGAATGGGAGGACGAGGTTTCCGGTGCAAATCCCGACCTGAACAAGACGAGGCATACGCCGCTCCAAGACCTTGCGACCCGAAACCTTCCTCGCAAGCTGAGGCCGGTGTTCCAGACCGACATTCATCGCATGGCGCAGGCCCGGCGCGTCCGGAAGAGCCAGATCGAACTTGCGGTCGATCGTGGCAGCATCAGCGCCGGCCGCCGGTCACGGCCCGTTGCCGAGCTGGAGCTGGAACTGAAGTCCGGACATGTCGCGGACCTGTTCCGCCTCGCCCGCGATCTCGAGCGCAGAACCGGTGCAGAGCTCGATCTGCGCTCGAAGGCCGAGCGAGGTTATCTGCTCATCGCGGGCGGTGGCGGCGGCGCGCAACGCGCCGAGCCGATCGCGCTGAAGGCTGGGCTGTCGCCGCGCGAGGCCTTCCGGATCATCGCGCATTCGACGCTGCGTCACGTCACGGCGAATGCCGATCCGGTGCGTGACATGGACGCCGAAGGGATCCATCAGATGCGCGTCGGCCTGCGGCGCCTGCGTGCGGCCATCTCGCTGTTCGCCGATATCTTGCCGCGCGCGAGCACTGCGCGGATCAAGGCCGAGCTGAAATGGCTCACGGGCGAACTGGCGCCTGCGCGTGAAATCGACGTGTTCCTGAACGAGAGCATCCAGCCGATCACCGAGCAGGACGTGCCGCGACGCGGCGCCCGCGCGATCCGCAAAAGGTTCTCCGGGCAACGACAGGCGGCATTCGAGCGCGCACGCGAGGCGGTCATGTCGGCGCGTTACCGCCGCCTGTTGATCGACGCGATCGAGTGGATCGAAGGCGGACGGCCTTACGCCGATGACGACCGCGCGATCGCCGCCTACGCCGCGGAGATGCTCGATCGGCGCATCCGGAAGGCGCGCAAGCAGGGCAATCGCCTGAACGATCTCGATCCGATGCAGCGTCACAAGCTGCGGATCAACATCAAGAAGATTCGCTACGCCGTGGATTTCTTCGAGAACCTCTACAGCGATGGCGACCAGAACGAGCTCGCAGCCCTGTCCGATCGGTTGAAGCAGATTCAATCCGCGCTGGGATCGCTGAACGACTTCATGGCGCATCGCGAGCTGGCGACGGAGGCTGCATTGACGGCGCCGCCTGCGCACCGCCGCGCCCAGGCCTTCGTAGCGGGCATCATCGTCGGTGCGGAACGCAAGGCCGCAGACGGCCTGATGAAGGACGCAGCAAAGGAGCTGCATCGGTTGCGCCGGCTGCGCGCGGCGCCGAATGGACGAGCGTAGGCGAACCGACATGGGATCCGATATGGCTTGGGTCGGCAATTGGCAAAATCAATTCGGCTCCATCTTGCGCATCACTGACGATGCGAACGGCCGCATCGCGGGGAATTTCGAGACCGCGCTCGAAGACAGCGGCTTTTACGGACAAGCGGTGCCGGTCACCGGGTTTCACAAGGGCAATTGCATCGCCTTTGTCGCGGTGGGCTCGTCTGCGACGGGCGACCGGGCCGTCTCCTATACCGGACTGCTGCGTCACGGAAGGATGGAGACCGCCTGGTTCGTGATCGCAGACCAAGCGCTGAGCGCGTCCATGGAGGGCGAGCCGGCGAAGCTGAAACCGGTGAATTGGTGGCGCGCCGTGACAACGAATGTCGATACGTTCGAACGGAGCTAGGGAGCGTACTCATAAATCGTGTCCGCTTCGCTCTGCTTACGACGCAGCGGACCTTTCTGGTGAATTCCAACCGCGTTGCGCGAAAACTCCCGCCTACTGTCCGTCCACGGAGAAGGCGAGCAGCACGTTGCCGGGCGCGGTACCATAATTGGTGTAGCCCGAGTTGACGTAGAGGATGCCCCCGGCGATCACCGGTCCCGGCCCATCGAGCGAGCCGCCATGCGCCGACACGCCGTTTACGGTCGCATAGTCCCGCATGGTGTCGACGTCCCAGATGATCTCGCCGCTCTTGGCGGCATAGGCCCGCAGGTGGCCGTCCAGTCCGCCGGAGAACACCACACCAGGAATGGCGGTTACCGCAGCCGACTGCGCGGGGCTGCATCCCGGCCGATCACCGCAGCCCGGATGTGCCGCGTGCCAGACGATCTCGCCCGTCGCCTGGTTCATCGCATACAGCCCGCCGCCCTGACTTGGATCGAGCTTCATGGGTATCCCGAAGACCGATTTCTGCGCGCCAGCGGCGGTCGGCGGCACGGCCTTCATGCCGACATCCGACACCGCGACATAGACGTTCGCATCATCCGCAGCCGAGCCCCATTGCACGCCGCCGAGCGTGCTGCCGAGTCCCACCCGGCGCTGCCAGATGATGGCACCATCGCGGTCCGGATCGAGCGCGTACACCATGCCGGATTTCTGGCCGGCAATGAGCGCACGACGTCCGTCAGGTAGATCGACCAGCATCGGAGAGGAGCCGAAATCGAAATCGGGACCCTTGGTGCCGGGGCAGTTAGCGCGATACTGGCTGCTGCACGCGATGTTGTAGGCATCACCCTCGGTCAGCTGCCGCGACCAGGCAAGCCGTCCGGTGCCCAGATCGAAGGCCACAAATGCGTCGGAGGTCGTGGAAGCCGGGTCCAGATAACTGTCGCCCGTCGTCGCATAGATCCGACTTGTCTTGAGGTCGATGGTCGGCGACGACCAGATCGCGCCGCCAGAGGGTCCGAAGAGTTGGACACCGATCTCGTTGAGGCGGATTGGCTGGGCCGGCGGGCTGACATAGCCGCGCCACAGCACCTCGCCGGTCCTGGCGTCGAGCGCGGCGATCAGACCGCGGAAGGTGCAGCAAGAATAGCGTGGATCGATCGCCAATACCTCTTCGACGGAGGAGACTGGCACATAAAGGACATTATTGGCCAATGTCGGCGCGCCCGTGATCACGGCCCCCGCATGCGCATCGAAACGTCGCCTCCACAGCAGCTTTCCGCTCTCGGCATCGAGCGCATAAGTCTCACCGCGTTGATCGCCGAAATAGGCGGTCGTGCCCCGCTCATCCTCGCCGATGGTGATCGCGGTGCGTACGCCGAAGCCGGCGTCGAACACCCAGCGCTGGCAGCCAAGTCTGGCATCCAACGCATAGACCTTGCCCCCCGCACTGCCCACGAAGACCCGGCCGCCCCAAACCATCGGCTGCGCGTAGGCTCTGGTATCGCCGGGAAAGCCGAACGCCCATTTGAGCTTCAGGCGCGGAACATCGTCCGGCGAAAGCTGGGCCATGGCAGCGGATTGAAACCGGTGTTGAGCGATGTCGACGCCCCAGCCGTTCCAGCGCGGCAACGAAGCGTCTGCTAGCGCGGGGCCCCGCTCACCGCACGTGGAATCCGGCAGTGGCTGCTGCTGCTCCGGCGCTGTCCCGACGAGATAGCGAACGATGGCCTGAATTTCGCGTTGGCTCAGGTCACGCCCCTGCTGGCTCATCATGCCGAACATCAAGGCAAAGCTCATGCGCTCAGGTCTGAATTGCCGGAGCGCGTTGGCGTCAGGCGCGCGTGCCACGCCACCCTCGTGGCACGATGCGCAGCGCGTGCGGTAGAGCACCTCGCCACGCGAGTTTAGCGCCTCCTCCGCATGATCCGGAGGCACGCCAGTGAGCAATATGCCCACTCCAAGCAGGAGGCGTGCGGAGAGCGTGCATCCAGAGCGGCGCCTGGCCGTACTCGTCATTCTCGCCTCCCTCGCATAACTGAAGCGTGCTTCGGCAACAGAAGATCAGCGCGCGCGGTCGTCAACGCGTACCACGAATAAACAACCAAAGCGAGCTTGAGGGATCCAGGATTACCGGAGGCGGTCATCTCCCGATACGGTCCTGTCACGGGCCGCCCGCGCCGCGGCTTATCCGCTTGCCGCGGCGTCTGCCTCGTAGGCGCTTCGGGAAGTACCCGAAACGGCAGTTCTCGGGCGCAAACGGGACGTTGGCAGGAAGGTGAGGGTCCGCGGAGAGTTAATTTCGGCGGATTGGATTCATTGGGACCTTAGGCGGATTGATGTCCGCGCTAGCGCGGCGTGATCTCATTGACGGCAGCAATCTGCAGCCCAGCCTCGTTCAGCGCTTCAGTGATCTGCTTGGCCAGCAGCTTGGCTTCTTCAGTTCCGATTTGGGCGTCAGGATGTCCCTTGAAGAACGCGCAAACCGTCGTGGCGATGATGGTATTCACCTGGTGCGGATCATCCATTTTCTGCACGCGAAATTGCGAATGACTTCACCGGATCGCCAGTGCGTCAGCCTGCAGGACCGAGATGGTCATCGCAAGCCAAAGAACGAAAGAATGGCCGCGATCACAACGACTAGCCCTATGAGGTAAATCAGGCCGTTCATCGCAATTCTCCTTTTCGACTTGATGACTTGAATTTATTCGAGGGTCGTGGGCGTATCCTTGGCATTACACCGCTGAACGGTCAGCTTCTCGATCTCCACTTCCTTCTCTATGGCCGTTAGAGAGTTGCCGATCTTGTCGACGATCCTGACCAGATCGGTATTGGAGATGCGAAGCCGCCTGCGTACGGACTTGACCTGCACTGCGTTCGCAAGATCGAGCCTTGTGCGGATGGGCCGTGGCGGTCTTGAGGACAGCATGAGTAGATCTCCTGACCGAAGTAAGAGCGACGACGTCTTTTTTGTTCCTATCGTCCGCCGACCGAAGGCCCCGAACGGAGATGGCGAGGCGGCTGGCAGCCGTCGCGGGCACCGCGGAGCCAGCTACGACAGGTTGAGATGGCCGCCCTTATCCGCGCGGCGTAGCGCCATGGCCCGCTACCGCGCCGCGAACGGTTTCGAGGGTGGCGCGTTGCAACGCGGCTCGCCTCTCGGCAATGGCATTGCTCAAGAGGTCGAGCACCAGCCCAAATGCCGCCAGCTCCTCCCCCTCGATAGCGCCGTCATCGTAGCACTCCAGCGTTTCAGCGATGATGGCGTCGGCCTCACGCTGCAGGGCCAGAAGTTCCTGATTGGATTCCACGGTCCGCGCGCTGGACACCATGGCCAGGATTCTCTTGCGATGGCTGGTGTTGTCCTCCCTTTCGTCGCGGTTCAAATAGCGACGCAACCAGGCGCCGGCCGAGCCGATTCCGGAGAGAAGCAGGAGCCCGAACCAGAAGTAATCGCCATAACGGTCGAGGAAGGTGCGTTCATTGCCGTCAATGACGGCCGCCGCTCCCCGATGTACCTGCAGCTCGGTGTCCTTCTCGAGGTCCGGCTTGGTGATGTGTGCAGCGCCGGGGGCCAGCCGCGCAATCGTCTGGCGAACGGCAAAGAGCTGCCGGAAAAAGGCGGCGACCGTCGTTTCGGACAAGGTCTTTCTCGCCACGATGAGATGGCTGACGCTGACCGTCTCAACTTTGTCATCCGGCCAAGCTGGATCCGCATTGAAGACGCTGGGCGGAATCTCCTCGGATTCATAGCGGGGATGCTTCAGGGCGATCGCTTCCGATGTCTCGATGGCGAGAAACTTCGGCGCGCCGCGTGCCCGCGCCGTTGCGACAACGGCCTCCGATGTAATCTTGCTGTCGAGCGGCCCGACCGCCATGAATGCATCGAGGGTGCGATCGCGCGCCAGCTCCTGGATCTGTTCAGTGCCAAAGTGCGTCACCGCGACCTTGTCCGCCTGCACTCCGGCGGCGCTCAGGATGACGCGCAGCAACGCGGCGTTCGCCGGGGTCCGCCCGATCACACCGACACGGCGCCCTGCGAGATCGGCGACCTCCTTGATTTTCGGCGGGTTCTTTCTTTTCGAGCCCTTGCCGGCAAGTCCAGACGGCGCCCACAGCACAACGAAGTTCTTGCGCAAGACAGCGACGGTCTGCGCCGCGGCGGGCATTTCCAGATCGCCGCGGCCGACGGCAAGGTCCGCCTTGCCAGCCCCAAGCAGGGCGAGAGACTCCACCGCCCCTTCGGTTTTGATCGGAGCCAGCCTGATTGTTCGGCTTTCGCTGCCGAAGGCATCGGCCATCGCCTGAATGACTTTGTAGTCGTCGCTGCCCGGCGGTCCAACGGCGATCCGGAGAATGTCCGGCCGCAACGCATAATAGAGTGCACCCGCTGCGGCGCCGAAAACAAGAAATCCAACGGCGAGGACCAACAGTAAGGAATTGCTCCTTCTCCGCTCTCGGCGGGCCGCGTCACTGGTCGTCTGACTTGGGCTCTCGGACGAGGACATTGCCGCTGCCGCCGCAGATCAAGGCGCCTCCCGCTTGGCAGGATACCACGTTTTCCCGGGCATAACGTCCTGGCGGCCGTCCTGGTTCACAAACCGTCCGAGGCCTGAACGCCTGCCAAGCGCATCGTCGTGACGGCCGGCACCCGGCAAGCGCCATGCTGATTGGCGGGTGCCTGCACCCGGTCTTTCGCGCGGTGAGCCAGAGAAGCCACATTCCGGAATGAGGGGGTCGCGCTGTCGCCATTGGCGCCCGCCCCACGATCATGTACGCCGATCCGAAACCTTCTCGGGACGGGACGCTCATGACGACCGCTGCCACGAAAGACGCGGGAGATGGCACCCGCGCGCTGATCTTCGCGCTGCTCGCGCTGGCCTGCGGCCACATGCTCTCGACCCTGCTGCGCACCATCCCGGCCGTCAGCCTCGACCTGATGGCGGCGGATTTCCATATCGAGCCGCAGGCGCTGGCCAGCCTCACCTCGGTCTATCCCTTCGCCTTTGCCGCGGCGCAGATCCCGGTCGGCGCGGCGATGGATCGCTTCGGCGTGCGGCCGGTGGCGCTCAGCCTGCTCGCGGGAACCGTGATCGGCGCCATCGCATCGGGGTTTGCGACCGGCCCTGCGAGCTTTGCGGTCGGGCAGGTGCTGCTCGGCGTTGCCACATCGGGCATGCTGATGTGCCCGATGACTCTGGCGGCCAAGCAATTGTCGCCGGCCGCTTCGGGCTGTGGTCGGGCGCGATCCTCTCGATCGGCAATATCGGCATGCTGCTGTCATCGAGCCCGCTCGCCTTCGTGGTCGACACTTGGGGCTGGCGCGCCGGGTTCTGGATCTCCGCGGCTGGCGGCGTCGCGGTGGCGCTCGCGGTGTTCGCGCTGGTGCCGCACCAGCCGGCCGAGCACAAGGACGATTCCTCGCCGCTGGCGCAGATGATCGAGGTGCTCCGGCTCGGACTGTCGCGGCCTCTGCGCGGCCTGATCGCGCTGGCGCTGGTGTCGCTCGCGAGCTCGCTGGTGCTGCGCGGCCTGTGGGGCGGGCCGTGGCTGATGCAGGTCAAGGACCTGTCGCGGGTCGAGGCCGGCAACCAGCTCGGCGCGTTCACGCTGGCGATGATTGCCGGTCCGCTGTGCATCGGCATGATCGACCGCAGGCTGGGCCGCCGCCGCGCGCTGGTGGCGGCCTCGCATATGGTCGGGGCGCTACTCCTGGCGCTGATGGCGTTGGGGGCGCCGCATTACGCGGTCTCCGTGCTGTTCGGCCTGCCGTCGATGCCGCCACAATACGACCTCGTGCTGTTCGTGCTCATTGGCCTTGCGACCTCCGCGCAGCCGCTGCTGTTCGGCATGTCCCGGCAGCTGGTCGATGCACAAACCGCGGGCAAGGCGCTCGCGGCCGTGAACCTCGCGTTCTTTCTCGGCGCGGCCTTGATGCAGTCGGTCACCGGTGCGGTGGCGGCGCTCGCCGGTCTGCCGGCGGTGCTGCTGTTCATGGCTGCCATGCTGGCATTCGGCGTGCTGATCTTTTTGACTTATACATCGCCGCGTTCGTAGGATGAGTTGAGCTCTTCGCGAAACCCATCATGATCGCGCCTGGCTTGATGGGTTTCGCTTCGCTCTACCCATCCTACGAAATCTACGAAATCGTGCACCGAAGGAATGCTTCATGCCCGTCGACACCAAGGCCGCCACCGACCGCCTCATGCGCTTCCTCGCCGTCGAGGGAGTGACGGGACAGGAGGCTGCGATCGGGCGTGAGCTCACGGCAGCGCTGAAGGAGAGTGGCGTGCCGGCGAAGGCGATCCGGCTCGACGATGCCAACACGCGCATTCCCGTGCCGACCGAGACTGGCAACCTCATCGTCGACCTGCCCGGCCGCGGCGCGCTGCACAACCAGCCGCGCATCATGTTCATGACCCACATGGACACCGTGCCGCTCTGCGCCGGCGCGAAGCCGAAGCTTTCAGGCCGCAAGATCGTCAACGCGGCCAAGACCGCGCTCGGCGGCGACAACCGCTGCGGCTGCGGCGTGCTGGTGACGCTGGCCGCGGAGCTTGCGAAGCAGAAGCTCGATCATCCGCCGATCACGCTGTTGTTCTGCGTGCGCGAGGAGAGCGGGCTCTATGGCGCACGCCACGTCAAGCTCGACGAGCTCGGCGCGCCGGTGATGGCGTTCAACTATGACGGCGGCCCGGCCTCCAACGTCGTCATCGGCGCCGTGGGCGCCGATCGCTGGACCGTCGAGATCTTCGGCCGCGCCTCGCATGCCGGCGTGGCGCCGGAGCGCGGCATCTCCTCGACCATGATCATGGCGCTGGCGCTCGCCGAGGTGAAGGCGGGCGGCTGGTTCGGCAAGGTGGTGAAGGGCAAGCAGCAAGGCACCAGCAATGTCGGCCCCGTCACCGGCGGCGCGGGCCGCCCCGCGGGCGATGCCACCAATGTCGTCACCGACTACGTGCATGTGCGCGGCGAATGCCGCAGCCATGACGGAAAGTTCTTCAAGGAGATCACCAAGGCCTACAAGGCCGCGTTCGAGAACGCCGCCAAGAAGGTGACCAACGCGCAAGGCAAATCCGGCAAGGTCAAGTTCAAGGCGCAGACCGACTATTATCCGTTCCGCATGAAGGAGAGCCTGCCCGTGGTCAAGCGCGCGATCGCGGCGGTGTCCGTGGTCGGCGGAACTCCGAACGTCCGCGCCGCCAATGGCGGCCTCGATGCCAACTGGATGGTCCGCCACGGCATCCCGACCGTGACCTTCGGCGCCGGGCAGAACGAGGCGCACACGATCGACGAGTGGATCAATCTCGACGAATACGATCGCGCCTGCGCGCTGGCGCTGCAGCTCGCGACGATGCGGTGAGATAGCCTGTAGGGTGGGTTAGCGCAGCGTAACCCGCCAACGCCTCTCGCCGCGGATGCAGAAACGGTGGGTTACGCCAGCGGACTGCGCTTCGCGCAGCCGCGTGCTAACCCACCCTACGAAACAAAAAACAGGGAGGCCGCATGCCGCGCATCGCAACGACCGAGACCGGGCTCTACCGGATCCCCCTCCCCATCACGCTCTCCGACTCCACCCATGGCGAGATCGCCGCGTTCGAGCTGATCACCTGCCGCATCCGTGATGCCGACGGCGCCGAGGGCGTCGGCTACACCTACACTGTCGGGCGCAACGGCGGCGCCGTGGCCGACATCCTCACGCGCGAGATCCCCGCACTGATCGAGGGACGCGAGGCCGATGACACCGAAGCGATCTGGCATCACCTCTGGTGGGCGCTGCATTATGGCGGCCGCGGCGGGCCGGTGGTGCTGGCGCTCTCCGCGCTCGACATCGCGCTGTGGGACCTGAAGGCGCGGCGTGCGAAGCTGCCACTGTTCCGCCTGCTCGGCGGTTTCGACGCGGCCGTGCCGTGCTATGCCGGCGGCATCGACCTCGATCTGTCCGTCGATGCGCTGCTCAAGCAGACCGACGGCAATCTCGCCAAGGGATTTCGCGCCATCAAGATGAAGGTCGGCCGGCCCGACCTGAAATCCGACGTCGCGCGTGTCTCCGCGATGCGGCAGCATGTCGGCGACGGTTTTCCGCTGATGGCGGATGCCAACATGAAATGGACCGTCGAGGAGGCCATCCGCGCCGCGCGTGCTTTCGTTCCCTACGATCTCACCTGGCTAGAGGAGCCGATCATCCCCGATGACGTCGCAGGCCACGCGCGGATCATGCAGGCCGGCGGCGTGCCGATCGCGGCCGGCGAGAATCTGCACTCGCTGTGGGAGTTCAAGAACTACATCGCTTCAGGCGCGGTGTCCTATCCCGAGCCCGACGTCACCAATTGCGGCGGCGTGAGTGCGTTCATGAAGATCGCGCGGCTGGCCGAGGCCTTCAACCTGCCCGTCACCAGCCACGGTGCGCACGACATCACCGTGCACCTGCTCGCGGCCTGCCCGAACCGCTCCTATCTGGAGGCGCATGGTTTCGGGCTGGACAAATATATCGAGCATCCGCTGTTGCTGAAGGACGGGCTTGCGCTGGCGCCGGACCGGCCCGGCCACGGCATCGGTTTTGACTGGAAGGGGCTGGCGAAGCTGGCGGGGTAGCCTTGCTGCACGCGAGGCATTCCGAGACGCTGGATGCGGCGGGCGCATATTCGGCTATGGTTTCGGCAACCGACACCCTGCGAAAGACACCCATCTTGACACCCGAGCTGCACCAGAAACTGACCGCGTGGCGCCAGCACCTGCATGCGCATCCCGAATTGTCCCTCCAGGAGAAGGCCACCTCCGCCTTCGTGCAGGACAGGCTCACCGAGCTCGGCATTCCCTTCGTGGCAGGCATCGGCGGGCACGGCATCGTCGCGACCTTGATGCGCGGGCATGCGCAGAGGCGCGTCGGCCTGCGCGCCGACATGGATGCGCTGCCGATCACCGAGGACACCGGCCTGCCCTACGCCTCGACGACGCCTGGCGTGATGCATGCCTGCGGCCATGACGGGCACACCGCCTCGCTGCTCGGCGCAGCAGCACTGCTCGCCGCCGACACCGATTGGAGCGGCACGGTCGATTTCATCTTCCAGCCGGCCGAGGAAGGCTTTGGCGGCTCGCGCGCGATGGTCGCGGCCGGGCTGTTCGACCGCTTTCCGATGGAACGGGTGTTCGGCTTTCACAACTGGCCGGGCCTTGCCGCCGGCACCATCGCGGTCCATGACGGCGTCGTCATGGCCTCCGGCGGGCGCATCACCATCACCATCGAGGGCCATGCCGGGCATGCCGGCATGCCGCATCTGACGCGCGATCCGGTGATGGCGGCCGGCCATTTGATCGTGGCGCTGCAATCGATCGTCTCGCGCGGCGTCGATCCGCTCGACACCGCCGTGCTCTCGCTGTGCACGATCGAAGGCGGCACCGCGCCGAACCAGATCGCCGGACGCGTCGTGATCCGCGGCACGCTGCGGTACCACCGCGACGCGATCAAGGACACCATCCTCGACGGGATCGAGCGCACATGCGCCGGGATTGCGACGAGCTTCGGTGTCAAGGTCACGCCCGAGATCGTCTGGGGTGTCGGCGTGGTCATCAACACGCCGGCGGAAGCGGGCCTCGCCCGCATCGCCGCGGAGAAGGTGCAGGCTCCCGTGCGACGCGACCTCGCGCCCAGCATGGCCGGCGAGGATTTTGCGTTCTACCTCCAGCAGCGGCCGGGCGCCTTCGTCTGGATCGGCAATGGGGACTTGCGCGACGGCGCGGAGCTGCACGGCCCGCGCTATGATTTCAACGACGCGATCCTCCCGGTCGCGTCCAGCTGGATGGCCGAGGTCGCCAAGACCGCGCTGGCGTCGAACTAGGCCTGCTCAGGATATCTCGCGCGGCAGCTTCCAATCCGGCCGCGGCTCGCAAACCTCGTCCACCCGCTTGACGTGATAGCCGGCAGGCAGAATCCGGCCGCCCTCCTCGTCCGCGACGGGAACGTCGGTCACCAGTCCCTCGATCAAGGCGGCTTCCCACACCTCTTTCTCGGTCGGAAAGGGACTGCCGATCTGCTTGTTGCCTTCGAACAGCGCGTACATCGGTTCCGGTCCTGCGTTGGCTAGAGCATTATCGAAAACGCTCTAAGTTCACGAGCAACGTATCGGCCGCACGGACGTTCCCTTCCGGCAAATGGCAACGGATGGCACGTAAAAGATGGCGCGCGTTCTGGTCGGCACCTCCGGCTGGCATTACGCCTCCTGGCGAGGCCCGTTCTTTCCCGAGGGTGTGACGCTGAAAGAGCAGCTGCGCTACTACGCCGGACAGTTCGACACCACCGAGCTGAATGGCGTGTTCTACCGCACGCCGACGCCGGAAGCGGTGAAAGGGTGGCGGGAGCAGACCGGCCGCGATTTCGTCTTCGCCTGGAAGGCGTCGAAATTCATCACGCACTGGAAGCGCCTTTCGGGCCGCTCCGTCAACAGCCTCGAGCTGCTGGAGGATCGCATCTCACGGCTGGGCGGCAAGGCCGGCCCGATCCTGTTCCAGCTCCCGCCGCAATTCGAGGCGGACGCCGACCGCCTCGCCACCTTCTTCAAGCTGTTGTCCAGGAAGCGGCGTTACAGCTTCGAATTCCGTCATCCAAGCTGGTATCAGCCGCGCATTCTGCGAATGCTGGCCGACGAGAACATCTCGCTGTGCCTGTCCGATCATCACGATGCGCCGGCACCATGGAAGCGCACCGCGGATTTCGTCTATGTACGCGGACACGGGCCGAGTGGGCGCTATCACGGGCACTATACCAAAGCCACGCTCGCGCAATGGGCGCGGCGTATCATGTCGTGGAAGCGGCAGGGCTGCGACGTCTATGTCTATTTCGACAACGACCAGAAGAGCGCGGCGCCGGCCGATGCGCGGGCGTTGAAACAGCTGCTGTAACGCGCGGTTCCCCGCCCTACGTGCCTCGCCCGTTCATCCCACGGTTGACGAAGATTGCTGGCGCTGCCGACGCTTGACGCAGGGCGCGCGCAAAGGTCTAACAACAATTGTTCGCATTCCGAACAATAGGGCGGGCTTACAACACCGCGTCCGCATCACCAGAGGAAACGTCAACGATGCAAGCCATCCTCAACGGCGAGAGCACGCTCATCATCACGATGATCGTCGCCTATATCGCCTTCACGTCCTGGCTCACGCTGAAACTGCGCAGCCGAACCAGCGACCAGTTCATGACCGGCGCGCGCGCAATGCCGGCCGTCGTCGTCGGCGTGCTGATGATGTCCGAATTCGTTGGGGCCAAGTCGACCGTCGGCACGGCGCAGGAGGCGTTCCAATCGGGCATCGCGGCAGGCTGGGCCGTGCTCGGCGCCTCGATCGGCTTCTTGCTGTTCGGGCTGTTGATGGTGAAGAAGCTCTACAATTCCGGCGAATACACCATCTCGGCCGCGATCGCGCAGAAATACGGCAAGTCGACCATGCTCACGGTATCGGTGATCATGATCTACGCCCTGCTGCTGGTGAATGTCGGCAATTACGTCAGCGGGGCAGCCGCGATCGCCACGGCGCTACATGTCAGCCTGCCCGTTGCGATGTGCGTCATCGCCGTCGTCAGCACCTTCTATTACGTGTTCGGCGGGCTGAAGGGTGTCGCCTGGGTGACGATCCTGCACAGCGCCTTCAAGGTCGTCGGCATCCTCATCATCTTCGCGGTGGCGATGTCGCTGACCGGCGGGATTGCGCCGATGCAGGCCAAACTGCCCGCCCACTATTTCAGCTGGGACGGCAAGATCGGCTTTGCGACCATCTTCGCTTGGACCTTCGGCACGGTCGGCGCGATCTTTTCGACGCAGTTCATTGTCCAGGCGATCTCCTCGACGCCAAGCGCCGACGACGCCCGCAAGGCGACCTTCTATGCCGCCGCGTTCTGCCTGCCGCTCGGCATCCTCCTCGCACTGATCGGTGTCGCCGCGAAATTCCTCTACCCTGATATGAACAGCCTCTACGCTCTGCCGGTGTTCCTCGAGAAGATGCCGCCGCTGGCCTCGGCCTTCGTGACCACCTCGCTCGTCGCCTCGATCTTCGTCAGCGTCTGCACGGTGGCGCTCGCGATCGCCTCGCTCGTGGTGCGCGACTTCTACGTTCCATACTGGAAGCCGACGCCGGAGCGCGAGCTGAAGATGACCCGCGTGTTCTCGGTGCTGATCGGCATCGTGCCGCTGGTCTTCGTCTTCTTCGTTCCGGAGATCCTCAAGCTGTCGTTCTTCACGCGCGCACTGCGCCTGTCGATCACGATGGTGGCGATGATGGGCTTCTATCTGCCGCTGTTTGCCAGCAACCGCGGCGCCACGGCCGGGCTGATCGGCGCGGCGGTGTCGACCACGGTCTGGTACCTGCTGGGCAACCCGTTCGGCATCGACAACATGTACGTCGCCGCCGTGACGCCGTTGGTCGTGATGGCGATCGAGCGCTTGGTGCTGAGCCGCTCGCCCACCGCCCCGGCGACGTCCCAGGCGGCGCAATCAAACGCCCTGATGGAAAGGACCTCGACATGATCGCCGACATGGAGATCGTCGCCGACGGCGTCGTCCGCCCGGTGGCCGATGATCCCGAGCGGTTCGACGCCTTCATTCCCTCGCCTTGCGTGCAGAACCACGCCGCCAATCTCATGCCGCTCGCGGGCGGCGATCTGGCTTGCGTCTGGTTCGGCGGCACGCAGGAGGGCATGTCGGATATCTCCATCTACTTTTCACGCCTACCCCGTGGCGCGACACAGTGGTCGCCGGCCGAAAAGCTCTCCGATGACAAGGGACGTTCGGAGCAGAACCCGGTGCTGTTTCCCGCTCCCGACGGCACGCTGTGGCTGATGTGGACGGCTCAGCTCGCCGGAAACCAGGACACCGCGCTGATCCGCCGCCGTCTCTCGCGTGACAATGGCAAGAGCTGGGGCCCGATCGAGACGCTGTTCCCGGAGCAGCGCGGCCGCGGCACCTTCATTCGCCAGCCGGTCGTCGTGCTCGACAATGGCGACTGGCTGCTGCCCGTGTTCTATTGCCACAGCACGCCGGGCCGGAAATGGAACGGCGACGAGGACACCAGCGCGGTGAAGATCTCGTCGGATGCCGGCGCGACCTGGCGGGACGTCGACGTCCCCGGCAGCCGCGGCTGCGTGCATATGTGCATCGCGCGCCTCGACGACGGCCCGCTGCTCGCGCTGTATCGCAGCCGCTGGGCCGACAACATCTATCAGAGCAGGTCCGCGGATCACGGCCGCACCTGGTCGGCGCCGGTTGCGACCGCGCTTCCCAACAACAATTCATCTATCCAGTTTACGCGGCTCGTGAACGGCCATCTCGCACTCGTGTTCAACGACTCGAGCGCCAGTGACGCAACCGGGCGTCGGCTCTCGCTCTATGACGAAATCGAAGATGATCTGCCACCGGTTCTCGCCGCCGACGGCAGCACGGCGAACGGACGCACCGCATTCTGGGGCGCGCCGCGGGCACCGATGACGCTGGCGGTCTCGGCCGACGGTGGACGGAGCTGGACCAGGCGCAACGTCGAGACCGGCGACGGCTATTGCATGACCAACAATTCGCGCGAGCAAAGCAATCGCGAGCTGTCCTACCCGTCCGTCAAGCAGACCGCCGATGGCGCGCTCCACATGGCGTTCACCTTCCACCGCCGCGCCATCAAATATGTACGCGTGACCGAACCATGGGTGACGCGCGCCGCCCGGGGCTGAGATGATGCACATGAGGCCTCACGCCCTCGTCACCGGTGCCAGTTCGGGGATCGGCGCTGCGATCGTCGAGCGGCTGCTGCGCGACGGCTGGCGCGTCACCGGGATCAGCCGGCGACCCGGACCGTGCGAGCATCCGGCCTTCGATCATGTGTCGCTCGACCTTGCCGACGTCGAGGCCATCGCGGACGCCGTCGCGGGCATCGCGCCGACCGCACTGGTTCATGCCGCCGGCATGCTGAGGGTCGGTCAGCTCGGATCGCTCGACCACGAGGAGGGAGCGGCGATGTGGCGGCTGCATGTCGAGGTTGCCGAGCGTCTCGCCGACGCGCTGGCACCGCGCCTTCCACTGGGCGGGCGCATCGTCTTCATCGGCAGCCGCACCGCATCGGGTGCGTCCGGCCGCGGGCAATATGCCGCAACGAAGGCGGCGCTGATCGCGCTGGCCCGGTCCTGGGCAATCGAGCTCGCACCTCGCGGTATCACCGTCAATGTCGTTGCGCCGGCTGCGACCGAGACGCCGATGTTGAAGGATCCCTCGCGCGCCGATGTCGCGCCAAAACTGCCGCCAATCGGCCGTTACATCCGCCCCGAGGAAGTTGCCGGCGCAGTCGCCTTCCTGCTCTCGGCGGAAGCCGCCGCCATCACCGGACAGCAGCTGGTCATCTGCGGCGGCAGCTCGCTTTGAATGCTCGCCATCCCGGAGCTTGCAGCATGATAGCTAGATGATGCCGCCTTGCCGGAGCGCCGCGATCGCGGCCTCGTCGTAGCCGAGCTCAGTCAGGACGAGATCGGTGTGCTCGCCAAGGGTCGGCGGGCGCGTTGCGATGTCACCCGGCGTCTCCGACAGCCGCACGGCGGCGCGGGCGACCGGCGCCGGTTTCGGCAGGCCGGGATAGTCGACGTCCTGCATGAAGCCGGCGGCACGGATGTGCGGATGGTCCAGCGCCTGCTGCGGGCTGAGGACAGGTCCGGTCGGAATCATCGCTCGTCCCAGCGTGTCGACCGCCTCCTGCGTGGTGCGCTCGGCGCACCAGCGCGCCATCCGCTCGCTGATGATGGGGCCGTTGTTGCCGCGGCTGATGTCGTCGGCAAAGCGCGGATCGTTCAGCCACTGCTCTTCCTCGCCCATCAGCCTCGCCCAGCGCTTGAACAGCGGATGACCGGTGACCTGGCACAGCACCCAGCCGTCTTTGGTGCGGTAGATGTCGGCTGGAGCCGCGGTCTGGCCGAGATTGCCCGTCGGCACGCGGTTGACGTTGATGACCGCCTGCTCGATCAGCGTGGCGTTGGTGAAGGACAAGGCGGTTGCGAGCAGCGCGCCCTCGACGACCTGCCCGCGCCCGGATTTGCCGCGCTCGATCAGCGCGGCGAGCGTTCCGAACGCACAGTGCAGCGCCGTGCCGAAATCGACCCAGTTCACCGCGGCCCGGTACGGCGGATCGCCCGCGCCCGTCATGTACACCGAGCCCGACATCACCTGCCCGACGCCGTCGAAGCCGACGCGGTCGGACCAGGGCCCCGGCCCGCCGAACGCGGTTGCCGTCGTCAGGATGATGTCGGGCTTGATCGCCTTCAAGGACTCGTAATCGAGCTTCATCGCGCGCAGCGTCTGCGGCGGCAGATTGGCGACGACCACGTCCGCGGTGGCAACCAGGCGGCGCATCACCTCCTGCCCCTCCGCCTTCATCGGATCGAGCGTGATGCACTTCTTGTTGCGGTTGACCTGGAGAAACAGCGCGCCTTCGCCATCTTCGCCCACCGGCGCCACGAAGCGATCCTCGCTGCCGTCGCGCTTTTCGACGCGAATGACCTCGGCGCCGAATTCGGCCAGCAAGGTCGCGCAATAGGGACCTGCGATATAGCGCCCGAAATCGAGAACGCGGACGCCGTCCAGAACTCCTCCCATCGATCCCTTCCCCAATGTTTTCGCCAGATTACAGGGACTGCACGCTGCAGCAAGGCGGCAATGGACATGATGCCCAGCCAGCGAGATGTGAACGGCGACCAGTTTCGGCGGACGGAAATTCTGCTCTAGAGCTTCGGTTTCTGATTGAATCAGAACCGAAGCTCTAGATTCCTGTTTTGACGCGTTTTCTTCACGCGAACCGGTCTCCACTTCGCTCGAAAACGCTCTAATATGAGCCCCATCGGTCCCCCAGCCAGAAGCCCACATCCATGCCGCAGCCATTCGATCGATCAGCCGAAGATCTCGGGAATGCGATCCATTTCGAGCACGTCAATGTCCAGGTCCCGGATCAGCGCCTGGCGACCCTGTTCTACGTCACGGGGCTCGGGCTGACCCGCGATCCCTATCTGATGGTGTCCGACACCAACATGTGGATCAACGCCGGACGGAGCCAGTTTCATTTGCCGAGCGGCAGGCCGCAGGTGCTGCGCGGCCATATCGGGCTGGTCATTGCGGGCCGCGAGGCGCTGCTGACGCGGTTGGCATCGGTCGCGAAGAAGCTCGAGGGCACGGCCTTCACATTCGCCGAGCACAACGACCATGTCGAGGCGACCTGCCCCTGGGGCAACCGCTTGCGCTGCTACGAGCCGGACGCTGCGCGCTTCGGGCGCATCGCGCTCGGCATTCCCTATGTCGAGTTCGACGTGCCGGTGGGCTGCGCAGCCGGCATCTGCGCGTTCTATCCCGAAATCATGGGCATGCCCGCCGACTTGCGGAATGGCGACGGCAAGGTTGCCGCGGTGCAGACGGGCCGCGACCAGCATTTGTTGTTCCGGGAGACCGACCGGCCGCAGGGCGACTATGACGGCCACCATGTGCAGATGTACATCACCGACTTCTCCGGCCCGTACCGCAAGCTCCTGGCGCGTGGCCTGATCTCCCGCGAGGACAATCAATACCAGTACCGGTTCTGCGACATCGTCGACCTCGACAGCGGCAAGCACCTCTTCACCGTCGAGCACGAGGTGCGCAGCGCCACCCATCCGATGTTCATGCGTCCGATGGTCAATCGCAATCCGGCGCTGACCAACCGGAATTATGCGTACGGGCACGACGAGGCGGCCTGGGCAATGGGGCCGGATCAGTATGAGGGATAGCGAGCGCTGGCTGAACGTTTGAGCATGATCTCCGCGCACGCGTTCGGCGTTTGTCGCGAGGAAAACCGCTGCACACTTTGCGCTAACGCGGCCCTTCGGGTTCAGGCTCTAGCGTCAGTCGGCAGGATCAAATCCGACAGCATCCAATAAGGGCCGGCCGATCAATTCAGCTGGCACTCACGACTGGAAATTTCCGACGCGCCGCCTGGCGTTATAGGCCACCCCGCCCTTCCCAATAGGTGGGCATCCCATAATAGCGGTGAGTTCGCGTTTCCCAGTCTCGATCCTGCCAGGAGTCATCGCTGAACTCAGGCGAGTCCCTTAGCTGTTGCTCGGTGATGTTGGTTCGAAAACCGTCAAGCGACGTATCATATGTCAGAGCGCCCCAGGGAATGGGGTAGTGGCTATGACCCAAGCCAACAAATCCGCCGAAGCTCAAGACGGCATAAGCCACGCGGCCTGACACCTTGTCGATGATGAGGTGATCAATCTCACCGATATTCTTTCCATCTGCACCGTACACCTCGGTGCCCTGAATATCTTCGCTCGAGATGCATTGATGATTCGGATGTACTGTTGCGCGAGCCATGACCTTGTCTCCTTCACAAGTGGGTTTTGTCGGCCTAACTCGGCCGCTCCGAGGGCGTTCCTGTCTGGGGAGAACATGTCGCAGCGCCGATCATCAACCTGGCGTCGCTGACACCGACTGTAACAACCCAGCCCTGGTCGCTCCAAGGAGGCGCGCACATCTGGCGACAAGAGCCGGCCGACAAAGACGCTATGAAAGAACGCTCAACGAGGACGGAGCAAGCACACTGCGCGTCGCAGGCTTCGCTGGTCTGCCACGACACTTTCGAGCGACAGCGCGCATCGCGCTGAGACCCGGCCGACCGGTCGCGCTCCGATGCCACTTCACTGCGTGACGAGGCCGCGCCAGACCCGGCAGCTCCCCAGCCAGGCCGGTTTCGTGAGTGGTCTCAGGCGGAGCGGGCGATCTGGCTGGGGCGGGAATTCAGTGATTTTAATGCGCATTTGGAAGAAACGTCAAAAATGCGCTCTAGCTATTTCAATAGCTTACTCGTCATTTCCAAATAAGACGCAGCCCGCAGATGCGCGTTTTCGTTCAGGTCATCGCTCGGTCCCGGAACAGCGTTTCGATCAGCGGGCATTCCGGCTGGGTGCCGTCCGCGCATCGCGCGACCACGTCCTTGAGCACACGCTCCATGCGCCTCAGGTCTGCGATCTTCGCCCTTATGTCGTCGAGGTGTGCGGCAGCGACCGCGCGCACATCAGTGCAAGGCTGGTCGCGCTCATCGACGAGGTGTAATAGCTCACGGATTTCGTGAAGCGAGAAGCCGAGTTCGCGCGCCCGCAAAATGAAGCGAATACGCCGTTCGTGCGTCGCGTCGTAACTCCGATAGCCGCCCGGCGTACGCGGCGGTTCGGGCAGAAGACCTACCTTCTCGTAATAACGCACCGTCTCCAGGTTGCAGCCCGTCCGCTGGGCGAGCTCGGCCCGCTGCATGCTCTTCACCCCGGTGTGACCGCGCATTGGAGAATCTCCTTGACCCTGTAGTCGCTACAGACCGGATGCTACGGCGCGGCTGAAATTCGAGCAAGGAAAGAGACAAGACGTGACTGCCCGGCGACCTGGAACAACAGAAATCGTGCCTTCCGCGGCCGGCATGCCGGAACGAGGCATGGTCGGACAGCAGCACGTGGTTGCCGTTGGCGGCATCCTTGGCGCCCTTGCGGCTTCCTCCTGCTGCATCGTGCCGCTCATCCTGTTCAGTCTGGGCGTCGGCGGAGCTTGGATCGGCAATCTCACCGCACTCGCACCCTACCAGCCGCTGTTCGTGGCAGGGACGGTCGGGGTGCTGGGCTATGGGCTTTATCTCGTTTATTGGAAGCCTGGACAGACCTGCGCCGACGGCGCGATCTGTGCCCGTCCGATATCCAATCGTCTCGTTAAGGTAGCGCTCTGGCTTGCGACGCTGCTCGTGCTGGCAGGCTTTGCCTTCGGCTATGTCGCTCCGCTGCTGCTCGATGCCTGAGAACCAAGAGGAGAGCTGTCCCATGAACAAGAGCTTTAGCATCTTGGCCCTGATCGTTCTCGCAATATCGGGCACGGCGGCCGTTGCCGGCGAGCGGACGGTCACGTTCGCCGTCGACAACATGACCTGCGCCTCATGCCCCTACATTGTGAAGAGTTCGATGGCGGCAGTCCACGGCGTCGCCAAGGTCGCTGTCTCATTTGCGGCCAAGACCGCGACCGTGACTTTCGATGACGCAAAGACGAATCCGGACGCGATTGCAGCGGCGAGCTTGAACGCAGGCTACCCGGCGCATGCAAAGCCGCAAGGCAGCTGAGATGGATGACTGCGGCCCGGGAAGTGCGGCGCATATCGCTATGCGGTCGGATTGTCGGCGCCGATCGAGCAACGGCCCCTATGACCTCGTCGTCATCGGCGCGGGCTCGGCCGGATTTTCGGCGGCGATCACGGCCGCCGATCAAGGCGCGCGCGTGGCTGTCGTCGGCAGCGGCACCATCGGTGGCACTTGCGTCAACGTCGGCTGCGTCCCATCGAAGACATTGATCCGCGCCGCGGAGCAGCTTCACAATGCGCGCGTCGCCGCGCGCTTCGCCGGGATCACGGCCGAAGCCGCGGTAACCGATTGGCGGGCAACCGTCCGCCAGAAGAACGCGCTCGTCGCCGAACTCCGCCAAGCCAAATACACCGAGCTGCTGCCGGGTTGTGGCGACATCGCGTATCGCGAAGGACCGGCACGGCTCGCGAACGGTGGGGTCGAGGTGGATGGTGCTCATATTGCCGCCAGGAAGATCATCATCGCGACCGGCGCGCGTCCGGCGATTCCCGCGATACCCGGTCTCGGAACCGTGCCTTATCTGACGAGCACGACGGCGCTCGATCTCGAGACTCTGCCGCGGTCGCTGCTCGTGATCGGCGGCGGCTATGTCGGGGCGGAGCTTGCCCAGATGTTCGCCCGCGCCGGCGTAACCGTGACGCTGGTGTGCCGGTCCCGTCTGCTCCCAGAGGCCGAGCCTGAAATCAGCGCGGCGCTCACGCAGTATTTCGTGGATGAGGGCATCCGCGTGGTCGCCGGTGTTATTTACCGCGAGATCCGGAAGACAGGAGAAGGCATCGCGATCACCGTCGCGCGCGGCGAACAGAATCTAGTAATCGAAGCCGACCAGGCGCTCATTGCCACCGGGCGCACACCCAACATCGAAGGCCTTGGGCTGGCCGAACACGGGATTGCCGTATCGCCAAGGGGCGGCATCGTCGTCGATGAGCATATGCGAACCACCCGGACTGGCATCTACGCCGCCGGAGACGTGACGGGTCGCGACCAGTTCGTCTACATGGCGGCCTATGGCGCCAAGCTCGCGGCGATCAATGCCTTGAATGGCGATAGCCGGCGCTACGACAACCGCGCCATGCCGGTCGTCGTGTTCACCGACCCGCAAGTGGCAAGCGTCGGCCTCACGGAAGCCGCGGCACGCAACGCGGGGCACGACGTGCGCGTTTCCACGATCGGTCTCGACCAGGTGCCGCGGGCGATGGCCGCTCGCGATACCCGTGGGCTGATCAAGCTGGTGTCGGATGCACGGAGTGACCGGCTGCTTGGCGCGCACATCCTCGCACCGGAAGGTGCTGACAGCATTCAGACGGCTACGCTCGCAATCCGACAGGGCCTGACTGTCGCTGATCTCGTCGAGACGATCTTTCCCTATCTGACCACCGTCGAAGGCCTCAGGCTCGCAGCGCTGTCGTTTGGCAAAGAGATTTCCAGATTGTCGTGCTGCGCTGGGTGATAGTCGTCGAGGCCCGAACACGGCGGCGAAAGAGAATTCGCTCTTGCCACCTGCTCAGATGCTCCAGGCACTTCGCCAGAGAGCCCGTGCACGGGCGGCGGACGATCACTCCATCAACGCAGGCCGGGCGGGATGCACCCTCGGGTCCCAACACGGCAGTGCCAACCGACCTTCCTTCCATGACTCCAGCCGGGCGGCCTGAACGCAGGACCATGCATTTGCGCTCTCGCCATCATGGGTCTGTGCGTGGCCGTCGGAGACATTCGGCTGGCACTGAAGCCAGTGTGCGCACCGGCCATGCCCTGGCCACTCATACCCATGCCAGATCGCTGCGCATCAGCAGGACCGGCTATCGCAACGCAAAATCCAACGGCTGCAGTCATAGCGAGCAAGTTTCTCCACATAGAGCGTCTCCTTTTCGGCCATGCCCTGCACCTCAACTCTCAGAAGCGAACGCCGGGCATGAAGACGCGTTCCGATGGACGGAGGGGAGCGCGAATGACTAATGATTCAGTTTCTGACGCAGAGGTCAGTCTTCACGCGATCGAGGACGTACACTCGACATCGCTCAGCATGCTGATCAGACGTCGCGCATTCCGATCGCTCCCGGAACAGTGCTGCGCTTCGCAATCGTGGTGAACACCGGAAGCACCGTTTGGCTGTTTGGCATTCAAATCATTTCGAAAACGGTTCAACCACGCTACCGGCGACCGCCGGGCCCCCCTTGGGAAGCCTGTTCCGAGATTCGAACTTCGACCGGTGTAACCTTTCGCCCTCCCGGGGCGAACTTGCTTATTGGCGGGCCGGTTCGGCGCGCCGCAACAGCAACTCGCGTACCGTCGCGCAGCAACCCGCATTCGGAGGAATGGACATGTCCAATCGCAGCCTATCCGCACTGGTCGCGGGCGCCTTCGTCACAGCCGTCGCATCGCTCGCCGTCGCCCCGGCCGCCGCACAGATGAAAGGCGGCATGGAACACATGGGGAAGGGCGACATGGAAAAGATGATGAAGGAAAAGCAGGCCGAGACTGCAAAAGCGCTGAAATGAGAAGTGCTTCGGCGTGGCGCTGAAGGGACAGAACGACTGCTATGCGGGGCCGGGCACGACCTGCGCCGGGACCAGCACGGTCGACTACCAGGGTAATGCATTCAAGCTCGAGGCCAAGGGCACCTGCACGACCATGCAGACGCCGAAGGGACCGGGAAGCCTGACCGAAAAGAAGGCCTGATGAAGTGGGTTGGCGGGCATCCGCTGCCCGCTTACCCCTTCTTTGATTGGAGGTTGCCGTGCCGCTTGCGTTGTCTTGCACGCGAAACTGCATTCCTGCGCGCGGGGGCGTTGGCCTCAAGGCCGCACACTACCGCACGATTGTCGAGACGCAGCCCGACATCGGCTTCTTCGAGGTTCATGCGGAAAACTACATGGGCGCGGGCGGGCCGCCGCACCGCTATTTGTCAGCCGTTCGCGAGCGATACCCGCTCTCGCTCCACGGCGTTGGCCTCTCGATCGGCGCCGACCGGCCGCTGGATAAGGAGCATCTGAAGCGCCTCAACCAGCTGATCATTCGCTACCGACCGGGCCTGTTTTCGGAGCATTTAGCCTGGTCGTCCCACGACACCGGGTTCCTCAATGACCTACTGCCCGTGCCCTATATCGGCGAGACGCTCGCCCGCGTCGTCGAGCATGTGGATGAGGTGCAGAGCACCCTCGGACGGCAGATGTTGCTGGAGAATCCCTCGACCTACGTCGCGTTCGCCGAAAGCACCTATTCGGAAATCGACTTCATCGCCGAGGTGGTCCGGCGCACCGGCTGCGGCCTCTTGCTCGACGTCAACAACGTCTACGTCGCCTCGACCAATCAGCAATGGAATCCGGTCGTGTATATCGAGGCCTACCCGCTCGGACACGTTCAGGAAATTCATCTTGCCGGCCATACAATGGATCTCGACGGCAAGGGCCGGCCACTGCTGATCGACACCCATAATCGTCCGGTCGACGAGATCGTCTGGGATCTCTACGCCCATACAGTCGGACTCACGGGACCGCTTCCCACCTTGATCGAATGGGACGCCGATGTGCCTGCCTGGGCCACGCTCCAGTACGAGGCCGAGCGCGCCGAGGCCATCATGCTTGCAACCAGATCGGAGGCCACACGTCGTGCAGCAGCTGGCTGAAAGGCAGCGCGATTTCGCGGCGGCTCTGCTGGATCCAGGCCTGCCGATGCCGCATGGTCTTGTCGGTCCGGACGGTGAACCAGACCCGAGGCGGTTCGCCGTATATCGCAACAACGTCGCGGTCAGCCTCATTGAGGCCTTGGACGATGCGTTCCCGGCGGTGCAGCGCATTGTAGGCGCCGACTTCTTTCGTGCCATGGCGCGCGCTTACGTCATGGTCCAGCCGCCGCGCTCGCCAATCATGCTGGATTACGGCGCCGGCTTCCCGGAGTTCATCCGGCGCTTCGAGCCGGCTGCCGGGCTGCCCTACCTGGAAGACGTTGCACGGATCGAGCGCGCCTGGACAGAGGCCTATCACGCACCCGAGGCGTCGCCGATCGATCCAGGCACGTTCAGCGCGGTCGCTCCGGACCAGCTGCCCGCGATGCAGCTCGAGCTTCACCCGTCGCTGCGTCTGGTCCGATCGCACTTCCCGGCGCTGACGATCTGGCAAATGAACCTTGCCGACGGCATCCCGGCTCCGGTCGATCTGGCCGCCGGTGGCGAGGATGCCCTGGTCGTCCGCCCCGTCGCCGACGTTGAGGTTCGTTTGATCCCCAGGGGCAGCTTCGAGTTCATCCAGGCGCTGAGCGACGGAAAGCCGGTACTCGCCGCACTGGAGGACGCTTTAACCGCGAATTCCCGGTTCGATCTTTCGGCCAACCTTGCCGATCTTATGCGCGCGGGTGCCTTTGCTGGTTACAGCCTGGCGCCGGAGTTGATGCGGACATGAGCCTGCATCTGAACATCGCGACGATCGATAGTGCCGCTCGGCGGCTTGCGGATTGGCTCGCCCGCGTCGCTCAGGTGGTGGCTCCGCCGGTGCTAAGAATCGCGCTCGCCGTGCCCTTTTTCAAATCCGGCTTGACCAAATGGGACGGCCTTCTCTCGCTGTCGCCGGCAGCCGAGTTCCTGTTCGAGGACGAGTTCAAGCTGCATATTTGGGGCCAAGCTTACAATTTCCCCTTCCCGACCGCAGTCGCGTACCTCGACGGCGTCGCCGAAATCGTGCTGCCTGTTCTGCTCGTTGTTGGTCTTGCGACCCGCTTCAGCGCTCTGGTTCTTCTCGTGATGACTGGCGTCATTCAGGTCGTGGTGCCGGAGGGTTGGGCGAACTTTCACCTGCCATGGGCGGGCCTGGCACTCGCCATTATCGCGCTCGGTCCCGGGCTGCTGTCGCTCGATCATTGGCTTGAACAGCTGCCGTGGCCCTGGAAGCGGGAAGCCGCGCAACCCGGCGGACGGACCGCACGCCCATGACGCACGACCCGCGCAACCGCGGACCATCGCTCAGGCTCGTCGGGAAGAACGAGAGCGGCGCGGCTCAGGCCGCGCCACTCGTCAGAGACATCGACTGGTCCATCCTGATGGCCCGTGCGCAGGAGGGGGATCGAGCCGCCTATCACCGGCTGCTTCAGGAAATCACGCCGTACTTGCGTGCCCTGGCGGCACGGCGGCACCGTGACCTCGGCGATGTCGAGGATTCAGTTCAGGACGTCCTTCTGACCGTCCATTCGATCCGGCAGACCTACGATCCGGCCCGGCCCTTTGCGCCCTGGCTCGTCGCAATCGCCAACCGGCGCTTCATTGATAGGCTGCGCCGTCAGGGCCGCACCAGAAACCGTGAAATCCCTTTGACAATCGAGCATGAAACCTTTTGCGAACCTGCAGCGAACCTAGGGGAGAGACCGAACGAACGAGAGCTCGAGACGACGGTCAGCAACCTCCCTCCTGCCCAACAGAATGCAGTCCGCTTGCTCAAACTCAAGGAGTTGTCACTAAAAGAGGCGGCAGCAGTGAGCGGCATGTCGGTTACATCTCTGAAGGTGAACGCTCATCGTGCGCTGAAGAGCTTACGGAAAATGCTGCTCGACCGGAGCGAACCGTGATCAAGACATCCGATCTCATTGCCTCCCTCGCGGCAAACGCCACGCCGGTGCGGCGGTTGCGACCGCCGGTGATGCGGGCGGCGTGCTGGCTCCTGCTTGCAGCGGTCGTCCTGACGCTGCTGGCCGTCAGTCAGGGGATTCGCCCCGACCTGATGCAGCGGCTGCAGGAGCCAGCCTTTGTCGTCAGCATGGCGGCCGCAGCTCTGACAGGCATGCTCGCGGCCATCGCGGCCTTCCTGGTCAGCCTCCCCGACCGGTCGCGTCTGTGGCTTCTGCTGCCGATGCCCGCGCTCATCCTTTGGCTTTCGAATGTCGGCTATCAGTGCCTCACGCAATGGGTTGCCATCGGTCCTGACGGCATGAGCCTTGGCGAGGCCGCGCGTTGCTTCGCCACGCTCGTGCTCACCAGCCTGCCATTGTCGCTCGCAATGCTGGTGACGCTGCGCTACGCAGCGCCGCTGCGTCCGACCGCCGTCACCTTCATGGGAAGCGTGGCCGTCGCCGCGATCACGGCAACCGCGCTATCGCTCTTCCACATCATCGATGCGACCGTGATGATCCTGATGTGGAACTTCGGCACGGCGGTGCTGTTTATCGGTCTCGCAGGCGCTTTCGGCCGGAAGATGTTCCGATGGGTGGCGCCGCGAACGCTTTATGCGAAGGACTAAGCTCGTTGGCATCTCGGGCGAAGTTTGCGGCTGCATCCCTTCGGCGCGTAGAGCATGAAAGAGATCGGGTGGGCTCACAAGTCCTGGAGCCTCAGCTTCGCAGCCATGAAGCACCTTTTAGAGGATGATCTACATGACAAATCTGGAACCACTGCTTCCACGGCAGCCCGTGCCACCACTCCACGTCGATCTTGCTTCGGGCGGCGCCTTCGATCCTGCAAGCGAGAAGCCGGAGCAGTTCACGCTTCTCGTGTTCTATCGCGGCCTTCACTGTCCGATTTGCAAGACCCAGCTCAGGGAATTGGAATCGAAGCTCGAGGAGTTCGAGAAGCGCGGCGTAGCCGTGGTGGCAATATCATCCGATACGAGGGAACGGGCACTGCAGACCAGGGAAGCCTGGGGACTGACGCGGCTACGTATCGGCTATGGACTCGATCTCGCTGTCGCGCGCCGATGGGGCTTGTTCATTTCATCAGGGCGCGGCATGACGTCCGCCGGCGTGGAAGAGCCCGCGCGCTTCTCCGAACCGGCGCTGTATCTGATCCGACCGGACGGCACGCTGTACTTCGGCAGCGTCCAGACCATGCCGTTCGCGCGGCCGCACTTCTCCGACATTCTTGCTGCGATCGATTATGTCCTGAAGAATAACTATCCGGCGCGCGGTGAAGCAACGGACGTGTAGAGATGTTGATTGCGTGCCGGGCCGTCAAGGCGGCCGCGTCCGATGAAGCAACGAAAGGGCGATTTAGACGAACAATATCAACTGGCTGGGGCGGGAGGGATCGAACCTCCGAATGGCGGAATCAAAATCCGCTGCCTTACCGCTTGGCTACGCCCCAACAGGTGACTGAGGGAACGGCGGAAGATCGGGCTACCGCGGATTCCCCTCAGGTGCTGCCGGTCTATAGGGAGCGGCGCGGCATTTCAACCGCCTGGAGGGGCAAAATACCACACGGGCGGGCGACCCTCCCCTCCTCACTCTATACTATAGGCGCGGCGATGGCCCCGCTCCCGGCCGGCGCCGTCCCCCTTCCCGGCCATTGAGACCGCCTCCGTTTCATGGGAATACGGCGCCAATATTTGTCCACGGGAGTGAGCCATGACCTACCGCGCGCCGATCTCTGACATGCTGCTATCGCTCAACCACGGCGCGGGCCTGAAGGCCGCCGTGGCGGCCGGCCATTATGGCGATTTCGACGCCGATATTGCCGCGGCCGTGCTGGAGGAAGCCGGCAAGTTCGCATCCGACATGCTGGCGCCGCTCAACAAGGTTGGCGACGAGCACGGCATCAAGCTGAGCGAGGGCAAGGTCACGACCGCGCCGGGCTGGCCGGACGCCTACAAGCGTTGGACCGAGGGCGGCTGGAACGCCGTCTCCGGCCCGGAAGGTTTTGGCGGCCAGGGCCTGCCCCTCGCGATCAACGCCGCCTGCACCGAGATCTGGAGCGCCGCCAACCTCGCCTTCGGCCTCTGCCCGCTGCTGACCGCCTCCGCGATCGAGGCGCTGGAGGCGCATGGCAGCGACGAGCTGAAAAAGATCTATCTCGAGAAGCTCGTCTCCGGCGAATGGACCGGCACGATGCAGCTCACCGAGGCGCAGGCCGGCTCCGACGTCGGCGCGCTGCGCACCCGCGCCGAGCGGCACGCCGACGGCACCTATCGCATCAAAGGGACGAAGATCTTCATCACCTATGGCGAGCACGACATGACCGACAACATCGTGCATTTCGTGCTGGCGCGCCTGCCTGACGCGCCCGCCGGCACCAAGGGGATCTCGCTGTTCCTCGTGCCGAAATTCATGGTCAATGCCGACGGCTCGCTGGGGCAGCGCAACGACATCTATGCGAGCGGCGTCGAGCACAAGCTCGGCATGCATGCTTCGCCGACCTGCACCATGACCATGGGCGATCACGGCGGCGCCATCGGCTTCCTGATCGGCGAAGAGAACCAGGGCATGCGCTGCATGTTCACGATGATGAACCAGGCCCGCCTCGGCGTCGGCCTCGAGGGCGTCGGCGTCGCCGATCGCGCCTATCAGCAGGCGCTGTCCTACGCCCAAGAGCGCAAGCAGGGCCGCGCGGTCGGCAACAAGAGCGACGGCTCGGATGCGATCTTCGTCCATCCCGACGTCAAGCGCATGCTGATGCGGATGCGGGCGCAGACCGCCGCGGCGCGCACCATCTGCTATGCGACCGCGGTCGCGATCGACGTTTCCACCCGCGCCAAGGACGCGAAGGTGCGTGCCGATGCGGCCGCACGCGCGGCGCTGCTCACGCCGATCGCAAAGGGCTATTCCACCGACATCGGCAACGAGGTCGCCTATCTCGGCGTGCAGGTGCATGGCGGCATGGGCTTCATCGAGGAGACCGGCGCTGCGCAGCACTCTCGCGATGCCCGCATCACCGCGATCTACGAAGGCACCAACGGCATCCAGGCGATCGACCTCGTCACGCGCAAGCTCGCAGCCAATGGCGGCGCGGCGGTGTGGGCGCTGCTCGACGAGCTCTCGGCCACCGTCAGCCAAGTCGAGGCCTCCAACGATCCCGCCTTCGGCACCACGGCCACCAAGCTGCGCGAGGCGGTGGAAGCGCTCGCGCGCACCAGCAAATGGCTGTTGGAGCGCGTTGCGTCCGCGCCGAACGAGGCGCTTGCGGGAGCTACGCCCTATCTGCAGCAGTTCGGCGCCACGCTCGGCGGCTGCATGCTGGCCTCTGAGGCGCTCGCCGCCAAGGCCGACGGCACCACGGACGCCGCGCGCTACGTCTCGCTCGCCCGCTTCTTCGCCGAGAACATCACGGTGCAGGCATCTTCGCTCGCGCGCACCGTGACGGAGAGTGCGGAGTCGGTCGCGGCGGCGGATGCGGTGCTGCTGGGGTAAGGCGGACCTGCCTGCCACACAACCGGTGTCGTCCCGGCCTAGCGCGCAATTGCGCG
>NZ_PSRT01000066.1 GCF_004212635.1 Bradyrhizobium genosp. SA-3
GCCTTAATCCATCTTCTCAGGAAAGCGATTCGTGACGACGCAACGATCAGGCCATGATCAAGCGGCCGGAGAAGGAGATGTGCATGCGGCGATAGCATCTCTAAGATTCGCAGCAAAGGATGTCGATACGCGTGCCGTGCGGGGACGGATCACGCGTGCGATCGGCACCTTGCTCCATGCCGTGTTGCCAGGGGCCCGTGTTGGAGAACTTTGCCTGTTGCAGGATCACGCTTCCGGATGGTCACTTGAAGCGGAAGTCATCGGTTTGCTGCCGGACGGGGTGTTGCTGACGCCCATTGGCGATCTGGTGGGCTTGTCCCACCGCGCGGAAGTGCTCCCGACCGGGCGCATGCAGGAGGTGTCAGTCGGACCCGACCTGCTCGGCCGCGTGATCGATAGCTTCGGCCGTCCACTCGATGGCAAGGGGCCGATAAAGACGGTCCACAAGTGTCCGCTCCGCGGCAAGGCGCCCAACCCGATGAGGCGGCGTGGCATCGAGCAGCCGTTTCCGCTCGGCGTTCGCGTGCTGGATGGACTTCTGACGTGTGGCGAAGGTCAGCGGATCGGAATCTATGGAGATGCCGGTTGCGGTAAGTCGACGCTGATGTCGCAAATTGTAAAAGGCGCGGCCGCCGATGTCACCGTGGTTGCGCTCATAGGAGAGCGTGGACGCGAGGTGCGTGAATTCATCGAACGTCATATTGGAGATGCCCTCGCTCGCACGATCGTTGTCGTTGAGACGTCCGATCGATCGGCAATGGAGCGGGCGCAATGCGCTCATATGGCGACCGCACTCGCCGAGTATTTTCGTGATCAAGGGCTGCAGGTCGTTCTGATGATGGATTCGCTGACGCGCTTTAGCCGTGCGATGCGCGAAATCGGCCTTGCCGCAGGAGAACCTCCTACCCGGCGCGGCTTTCCTCCTTCCGTCTTTGCGCTGCTGCCTGGTCTGTTGGAGCGTGCCGGTATGGGCGAGCGGGGCTCGATCACGGCATTCTATACCGTGCTTGTCGAAGGTGACGGCACGGGCGATCCGATCGCCGAAGAGTCGCGCGGCATTCTCGATGGTCATATCATTCTTTCGCGCGCGCTGGCCTCGCGAGAGCATTTTCCTGCCATCGACGTGCTGTCGAGCCGAAGTCGTGTCATGGATGCGGTCGCCTCTGGTCCACATCGCAAGGCGGCATCCGTCTTCCGCGATCTGCTCTCGCGCTACAATGAGGCTGAGTTCCTGATCAAGGTCGGTGAATACAAGCCGGGCAGCGATCCACTGACTGATCGGGCAATCGATTCAATCGAGGAACTGCGCGCATTCTTGCGCCAGGGACAGGACGAGCCGTCTAGCTTTGAGGAGACCGTTTCATGGATGTCGCGTCTGACGGCCTGAATCTCGTGCAAGCGTCGAAATTGCGGCTGGTGAAAGACATGAGAGAGCGAAGCGCGCTTCGTGAATTGTCGAACATGGAAGCCAGGCGCCGAATTGCGGTCGAAGCACTCCAGCGAGCGTCTGAGAATCTTGAAGGCGCGGAGAATCGTCGCGCCAAGGTCGAAGCTGAACTTTATCAGGAGCTGGCGTCGCTCGAGACGATGTCCGTGACCGAGCTCGATCGTCGCTGTCAACTCGTCCTTGGGCGACTGGCAGCACAGATCGAATCGGCACGCCAGGCGCGTGAGCAGGCGCGCATCGCGCATGAGCAGGCTCAACGGGCAGTGAATGGGGCCCGGACCATATGGGCCAAGCGTTCGGCGGCGAGCCAGAAATGGGAGGAGATTGAGGGCAATGTCCAGCGCACTACCGCTGTCCGTTCGGAATGTGCAGCCGAAATCGATGCCGGCGACGAGGTTTTGCTCCGATATCAGGGTGGTTCGCGCAGCCAGGCGGTCGGTGGCTCGAACTAATGGCTGGTTCTCTTATGACGTCGCGAGCTGCGCCCGTGGAACCTGCGGTAAATACCGTGGGTGAACCCGCACTATTTCAGCCAGCGGTAAAGTTGTCGCATCGCGTGGTCTCGTGGATCAACGAGGTCGCCGCCCCGCGCACGGTTCTGCAGAGCCGCCTTGGCGATAAGCCGGTATCGATCCGTATAAACCGGCTTGTTTGGCAGGCCGAGCCATATGCCATGTCGATGCTCGACTGCGTATTTTGCGCCGGAGGCGAGACCGCCGTCTTGTCCTTGCCCCGCGTTCTCGTCGAGGCGCTGATTTCTACGGTCCAGTATGGCCTTACTTTACCTTCCGACCCAACCCGCTCGCTGCTTCTCGAACTTGCTCTGGAAGCTTGGCTCGCTCGATTAGAGATCATGCTCGCGCGGAATTTGCAGCTGATCCGCATCGAAGACGCAACGGCCAAAGACCCCTATTTGGAGTTCGACGTTACTTTCGGACCAGTGGCGGCCAAGGCCCGCCTGTTCTTGTTCGCGCCTCTTGACGGTCTGGTTCCGTCTGCGTTTCGTGTGTTAGGCGAGTTGATCGGCCAGTTACCGCGAGATTTAGGCAAGATTTCTTCGGAATTGCCGGTCCTGATTGCGAGAGAGATCGGCTCGCTGCGGGCGCCCGTCAGCCTTCTTCGTCAGGCACAGCCCGGCGACGCACTGCTGCCCGACGTCATTCCATTTGCCCATGGCCAGCTCATCCTCGCTGCGGACAAGTTGTGGGCGCCGGCGCAGGTCGCGGGCGACAGACTTATCCTTCGGGGACCATTCCGCCTGCAGTCCCATCCTCTAAGGTATGCAAATATGACGATTCGCCCCCAAGCGGAGCAAGCAGTCCCGCCCTCAGAAGCCGACATCGACAGTGTTGAGATCACGCTTGTGTTCGAATGCGGCCGCTGGCCCATCCCGCTGGGTACGTTGCGAAGCATCAACGAGGGGCACGTGTTCGAGCTTGGCCGGCAGCTGGACGGTCCGGTCGACATTGTCGCCAACGGCCAATTGATCGGCCGCGGCGACATCGTACGTGTCGGTGAAGCGTTGGGCATCCGGTTACGTAGCAGGTTGGCGGTCAATGGTTGAAATTCAACCGAGCATCCTTGCGCTTGTTGCGGCGACCGTCGGCCTTGGCCTGTTGACGTTCGCAGTCGTCACAACGACGGCGTTCATCAAGGTTTCCGTCGTTCTCTTCCTGATCCGCAACGCGCTCGGCACTCAGTCCATACCACCGAACATCGTTCTGTATGGCGCTGCATTGATCCTTACCGTGTTCATAGACGCCCCGGTATTTGAGCAAACATACAACCGCGTGACCGATATGCAACTTCGTTACCAAACCGCCGACGACTGGTTGACCGCCGCCAAGGAGGGCAGCGAGCCGCTGCGCGCCCATCTCAAAAAGTTCACCACTGAGGAGCAGCGCACGTTCTTCCTCTCGTCGACGGAGCATATCTGGTCGGAGGAGATGCGCGGCAACGCAACAGCCGATGATTTTGCGATCCTCGTGCCGTCCTTTTTGATCTCGGAGCTTAAGCGTGCGTTTGAAATCGGTTTTCTTCTCTATCTTCCGTTCATCACAATCGACCTGATTGTGACGACAATTCTGATGGCCATGGGCATGTCAATGGTGTCACCAACAATGATATCCGTTCCTTTCAAGCTTTTTCTGTTCGTCACAATCGACGGCTGGTCACGGCTCATGCACGGATTGGTCTTAAGCTACGCATCTCCCGGGAGTTGAGATGGACGAGGCCAGCATCCTCACCCACCTGAGCCGATCACTGGTCCTGTTCATGATCTGGGTTCTACCGCCGCTCCTGGCAGCCCTCGTGGCCGGATTGGGTATCGGCATCGTGCAGGCAGCAACCCAGCTCCAGGATCAAACCTTGCCGCTTACCGTGAAGCTCCTCGTCGTCGTCGCCGTGCTCGTTCTGTTTGCTCCGGTGCTGAGCGCGCCGCTGATCGAGCAAGCGCAGCATATCTTCACTGAGTTCCCCGCGCTCACAGCGAGATATTAGTGCGCGGAACGCAAGGCTGTCTAAGTTTTAGCTATAGCGCGCGTTTGTCGGCCTTCATTGTGAGCCACAAAAGGCGAGTTCGTCAGCTTATCGAAAGCTCGCCTCACTAGCATGAGACGGATAGATATCCGAACTGTCCTGTTCGGCTCCGTGAGCCTGCCGTATTCGGAGGGAGAATGACCCCATTTGGAAGTTCTATCCATTCGATTTAGGTTTTGCTCGCGACGTGATGGAATCACCTGCTGAGACCTGGTCCTCGATGCATTGCCTGGCGAGTTGTCGACGCAGTGAACGGGCGAGCCGCTTTGATTGCAAGCGGCCCCACGATTCTGGCGTTCTGGTGAATGAGCCTGCGAATGAAGGTGCGCTCGAGACCGATCTCCATAGACTGCGAAATTGATGGAAGCTTCGAGGCCCTCAGATCGCCAAACCGCGCTGCGGCCGGTGAGAGCGGAAGAAGCTTGGCTTGTAGGCCGCGCAGCGGCACGATTCGCCGGTGCTCTCATCGAATGGTCATACCTCTGCGCTGGATGGCTGTGGTCATATGGATGGTTGAAGCCGAAGTCATCTGCCTGTCGCTCTGCAACCGCTGGAACACGAGATCTGCAGAGTTCTTGACGTCTCACATCATGGCGACGCGAGTGCGACGGTTGCATCGCTGAAGGAACGACGAGCTGAGCTCAAATGGATGCCTTGTCACCCGCCGAGACGCAAACTCTGATTCAGACTCCTGTCGAGTTCGTCGTTGCGGCCGGACTTGGCGCGGCCCGGGCCCTCGGCATTATGCTGGTTCTTCCGGTATTCACGCGACCGCACATTAGCGGGATTATCCGCGCAAGCGCGACGGTTGTGATTGGATTGCCTTGCTTGATGCAGATCAGGAACGGCTTGCAGACACTAGATCCGGGCACCCGTTTGATTGCGGTCTCGCTCCTCGGTTTGAAGGAGATATTTATCGGCCTGCTGTTCGGTTTTCTGCTTAGTATACCACTTTGGAGCATCCAGGCCGTTGGTGACATCATTGATACCCAGCGCGGGATCTCGAGCCAGGTGGACGATCCTGCGACACGCAGTCAAGCCGCCCCGATGGGGCTCTTTCTCGGGACTGCCGCGGTTACGATCTTCGTTGTATCAGGAGGTCTGCAGACCATGGTCAGATGCCTCTATGGAAGTTATCTGATCTGGCCCGTGTATCGGCTGCTACCGCCCCTGACCCACCAAGGGGCAATGGAGTTTATCGGGCTTCTCGACCATATCATGCATACGGCCCTCGTGGTCGCCGGGCCCGTGCTGGCTCTGCTGCTTCTGATCGACGTATCCCTCATGCTGCTCGGGCGCTTTGCGCCGCAAATCAAGCTGAACGATCTCTCTCCGACCATCAAGAATGCCGCCTTTGGCATCATTATGGTCAGCTACGCCGTCTTCCTGATCGAATATATGGGAGCAGAGATCATTCAGTTCAACGGCGTGCTGGAGTGGCTCGGGAAGTTCTTGAAATGAACGACACGAGCGAAGAGAAAAACCTTCCACCAAGTCACAAGAAGCTGCGAGACGCGCGTAAGAAAGGGCAGAGCCCGCGCAGCGCCGACTTTGTGACCGCGGCAAGCCTTTGCGCTGGTTTCGGTTGCCTGTGCTTCAGGGCGGGCTCGATCGAAGACGGATGGCGCGAAGCCGTGCGGCTCATCGACAAGCTGCAGGAACAGCCCTTCAACAGTGCGGCTCGGCAGGCGTTGGTCGAATTGATGGACCTTTCTATAACGGCCGCGGCTCCCATCCTAGGTGCGGCGGTGGTTGCGGCGATTCTGGCCGGTGTCTTGGCCGGCGGCGGGCTGACGATTTCAGGTGAGCCGCTTAAACCCAGCTTTGAGAAATTGGATCCCGTCAAAGGGCTGAAGCGGATTTTCTCCCAGCGGTCGGTTGTCGAGCTTGGAAAGTCTATCGTCAAAGTTTTGCTTCTTGGCGCTACGTTCGTTTTCACTGTGCTCGCAAGTTGGAGGGCACTGGTATACTTGCCCGTTTGCGATTTGAGCTGCTTTGGTTTTGTCTTTAAAGAGCTCAAGGTGCTGATCGCGATTGCTGCCGGCGCTCTTCTGATTGGCGGCTTGGCCGATCTGCTCATTCAGCGTTGGTTGTTCTTGCGCGACATGCGCATGACGCAGAGCGAAGCCAAGCGCGAGTCCAAGGAACAGGACGGTAATCCGCAGATCAAGGGTGAACACCGGCGGCTCCGCCGGGAGTCGGCGAACGAGTCTCCGCTCGGCATCCATCGGGCGACAGTGATACTGACGGGGCGAGCGACATTGATTGGGCTGCGCTACGTTCGGGGCGAGACCGGCGTCCCGGTACTGGTGTGCCGCGGTGAGGGCGAAACGGCTTCACAGTTACTAGCGCAGGCGCGCGCCCAACGTCTGAGCATTGTCGAGGATCATGTCTTGGCGCGCCAGCTGATCCAAAAAGGTGCGATGGGCAAGGCCGTTCCGATGGAGTGTTTCGAGAGGGTTGCAAAGGCAGTCTTTGCCGCCGGCCTAGTTTAGCGTCGCGCAAAACAGCGATGCGCTCAAATCTCTGGTCAACGATCCAACTGTCCCAGAACCTGGTCTGCAAGCTGCACGATCCCAAGAAAAGGACCGACCAAAGATTGGATTCCAGGCTCGTCGGCCGATTCCAAGACTGATATGGACAAGAATGCCAACCGGCGTCATGCTGCTCGGGTCTTACGAGCCGCTTATTGGGTTTCTGGCGCAACCCTGTTATGCGTTTCATCCTCCAAATTGCTCCTGTTGCCCGCCGACGTGGCCCCTCGAGCGGTGATGGGAAGCACTGCACGATCACCACTGGTCGGCATGACAGCGCCATTTCCTAACAAGTCGCCAGGTTCATTGACCATGACCGCAAGGTTATTCCGGACTGAGCAGCCAAGGGTTGGATTGAACGAATTGTCGTTCACTGTAGGAGCAACGATGGAGAGCGAGGGGCAGACCGGAGGATGGGCTTCGAAAGTGATCGCTTCGATCCTCACCCCGGAACGAGCCGGCAAATCCACACGAGAAGCAGACAGACGGATGTTGTAGGTGGCAACGCCCATGGCGCGAACCTCGTGGGCCACCTGTGCAATGAGTCTGGGTGGGCCGATGACACCCACATGGAGGGCATCCCGCCGGCCGCGACTGGTCGCTGCAATAAAGCTTCGCAGCCGATGCCGTTCGGGGCCACGAAGGCTCTGCAGGAACAGCACGCTACTCTTCTGCTCGACCTGGATCTCTTGGTCAGCCGGCGCGGGCTGGATCGAAGCAGTATTTGCGCAGCCGCCCAATGTTGCTCCAATAACGATCGGATAGCACAGATGTCGCAAAGTCATTTGGCGATCCTCATTCGATAATAAAGCCGGCGCTGCCGGTCAATCCTGGTGCGCTGGCGCGAGGCGCATCGCGCTCTCGCGGCGGCCGGGCCACCGTGTTCGTCAAAATCCGCCCCGCGTCTGAGGGCGGTGAGATGCGGTCGCTCGGCGCACTCATCCGGTTGGGATTCGGTCCCGGCCGCACGATGTAGGGCGTGACAATAATGACCAGCTCGGTTTCACGTTTTTGAAACGATGAGGAGCGAAAAAGCGCGCCCAGGATCGGCACATCGCCAAGCCAGGGAAACTCGCCTATATCAGTGTTGAAGTTGCGTCTGATGAGGCCGCCGATTGCAAAGCTCTGACCGCTGGCGAGCTCGACCACGGTGCTCGCCCGCCGAGTCGAGAGGGCAGGGACCGCCATGCCATTGATTTTGACCTCGCCTTCGCTCGACAGTTCGCTGACTTCGGGCTTCACACGGACATTGATCTGATTATTGTTGAGAACCGTCGGAACGAACTCGAGGCTCACGCCGAACTGACGAAATTGGACCGAAACCTGCCGGTTGTCCTGCATCACCGGAATGGGGAATTCGCCTCCGGCGAGAAAGCTTGCGGCTTCGCCGGACATCGCCGTTAGATTCGGCTCAGCCAGGATTGAGGCGAGGTGCTCGCTCGCGAGAGCGTCGAGAACAGCGCTCAGGTTGGTATTGCCGGCGCTAAACCCAATCCCGATCGTGCCGCCGCCGCCGGCCGCGCCGGACCCGCCCCCTTTGCCGGTCACAAGGAAAGCGCCGTTTGGGCTCGAGGCCGTGAAGTTGATGTTGAGATCCTTGACCGCGCTGCGGGAGACTTCTGCCACCCGTACGCTGAGATTCACCTGCAATGAGCCGGCGACCTGGATCTTGTTGACAACCAGCGCGCCCGCGCCAAGAAACTGCTCAGTGACTTTCCTGGCGGTCTCGACGACATCGGCATTGGGCGCCGTACCGCTAAGGATCGCGCCGCGCGGGGTATAGCTGACCTGAATCGGATAGTCGCCGACCTCAGCCTTCAGCGCGGCCCGCAGATCCTCGATCGGTTGGGTGACGACAACACGCAGCTCGGCGAGGGCCTCTCCGTTGTCATTCAGGGCGAACAGGCTCGTCCGTCCGGACTTTTTGCCAAACACGAAAATCGTGGTGTTCGACGGCGCCTGATAATCCGCAATCGCCGGGTCGGCAATAAAAATGCTCGCAGCCGGTCCGGTCAGATGAACTGTCTTGCCCTGTGAGGAGGTAAGGTTGAGCGTGCCGGTGGTGCTGCCAGGCGCCGCACGTGGCGGTTCTCCTTTGCCATCCCGCTTTGTCTGAGCTGTGACAGCAAGCGGAAATAGCAGAGCGAGTGCGCACAGGACGTAGCAGAGGCGGGGAAAAGCGGCATAGTGCGAGCCGCTGGCGACCATCCACGGCTCATCAGCGCCGGCGGCATTGTTAATGACGTTCAAGGGAGAGTTGCTTTCAAGTTCGATCGGCTAGGCAGCCGATGCTGCGCCAATGAGTTCAAGGGTGTAACCGACACCGCGCGCGGTCTTGATCCTGAGCGTTGCACCCGCCTGGCTCAAATGCGTGCGTAAGCGATAAATCCCGACTTCCAGCGCATTGGTCGAGACCTCGTCGTCAAATGCATACAAGCTATCTTCGAGCGATGCGCGCGGCACGGTACGGCCCGCGCGGTTGAGCAGATGTTCAAGAATGCACACTTCGCGACGCGCAATTCTCAGTATTCGACCACCGACCGAGACTTGTCTCGCGATAGGATCGAAATGCAGATTCCCGAATGTCACCACCGGCGCCGTCATTTGCGTTGACCGTCGCAGAATAGCTCGCATGCGAGCAATGAGTTCGTCGATAGACACGGGCTTGGGCAGAAAATCATCCGCGCCTGCATTGAAAATCGCAATCCGCCGGCTAAGATCATTGAGACTGCTCATCATCATGGCCGGCATTGACCGTCCCTCGCGCCGCAACTGCTTCAGCCAGTCCAATCCGTCTCCATCGGGCAAAGCCGATTCGAGCAGGACCATGTGGTAGTTCGCGCAATCGAGCGCGGCCGCCGCCTCATCCAGCGTGCGTGTCACGTCGACGGCGAAGCCGCAACTTAAGAGCGCTTCCTTCACGTCGCGGGCAAAGTCCGCATGATCATCAACCAGGAGAATTCGCATTTCATCGCCTCTCGTCCATCCACGCCAAGACCTGAGCGCGTCACGATTGACCATGGGGCTCGATGAAATTGAGAGGCGGTTGCATTGGTGTGAATTGGAACAGCCCCAAACGAGAGGGCGGAACATGTTGACAGGCGATCAATATCTGCGGGTCCATTGTCATCGGATGGACTACAGATCGCTGCGGCCTGCTTACGGCGTCGGCGCCGCTCAACATGTCCCTCATGCCAGCAAGGGATCTGATTTTGTTTAAAAGGCTGAAGGCCGCGGCAGCCCGCTGACGCGTCTGTAGGCCGATCACAGCCGTTCTTGAATGCACTGAGCCGACGCCTGCGGTGCGAAAAGCGCCAAGCCGCGCAATCGAAGCCAAAGCACGGGAGACGATCGGCTTTGTGACCGAACAGATGAGCGAAACCGACATTTGGAAACTTCCCCAATTCGTCTTCGTCCGCGGGCAGTCTTGCTGGGCTGTTGAGCCCGTCGTGTCGTGAAGTCACGACAATGCAAGTCTTTCCGCATTCGAAGACACTTCACGCGAGGCATCTGGCCAGTGGCTTCACAGGCCGAGATGCACGACAGAAAACGATCAATGCCCCTCTCGGCTTGAAGAACACCCTCCCGCTACCCAATTGTTCGCACGCAAGGTGTCGACCGTCCTGAAGCTCCGTCGCGCCCGAGCTCCCCTCGTACGCCGCAGCCCAGCGAAAGCTGCGAACGATGGCCGAATCGAGCTGCACAGTGCTGCCATCGCGCATAGATCCAGGTGGCTAAACCAGCACCATTTCGTCTCACGGGGTGCACGGCGCCAGAATGATCGGTTCTCGAATTTGGAGTTGGCGTGTGCCCGGCAAGGGCGAGATAGCGACCGCCAGCGTTCTGCTCGCGCGCCGCATCTTGATTCACTTGCGAGGGGATCGGCGCTACGTCCTCCGATCTGCACATAGGCGATGGACGCTGGCCCTGGAGAGGAGCAGTCCAGCAGCGTGACGGGGCGGAGCGGCGGAGCATTGTGCTTTTGAGACGTTCGCAATTCTTGCTACCTGTCAGGAAGAGTTCACGCGAGCGGGTTCTGTGTCGCGGGACTGTCGGAAATCCTACAATCTGACGCTAGGTGAGATTCAAGTGCCTTTGACTGCTGGTTGTAGCAGTGCTCTCGAACTCGCAAGCATTCTGAAGCGATGACGACACAGTCCGGACCAGACTATCGACCTGCGCGTAACGCTCGTCCCTCTCGCCAGTCATGAGCATTTCGTCGGTCCAATTAAGGCGTAGCTTTGAGTCAAAGCCGATGACAGTGTGGAAGGCAGTCGTCTTTGCTAGGCCTTAAGGCGTGACGGTCACGGTGGTCCGACCGACCTCATACGTGCCAATTTAGCAAGGAGACGGTGGCGAGCCGCGTGATGCTTCTATGTGAGGCGCGGGAGCTAACTTCTGTGATGCAGACGCCCGAGCGCGCAAGCCGATTTGACCGGCAAGGGACTGAAAAAAGAATCGATTGCCACACGACATTCTTGAATGCTGCCTCCATAGATCACGATCGACTATGCGGCCTTTAGGCAAGATCGGCAAAATCGATTGTTTTGATGGAACGCATCCAAGTAGCGAATAGGCCATTGTGCGACGAGCGGTGGAAGAGCGAATGATGGTGCGAGTGTGTCCTCCAGAGCGTCGGGTACCTCTGGGGGATGTGCGCGCGCCTTCGTCCCTTGCGCAGGTCAAGGGATGGGTTGATCGGAACATTAATCACGAAGCCATTATCGTGAGGCGGCGCCGCTGGGACGAGTGTTCCTTAGGTGGTTGTCTTGGTGAACATCAAGGAACCTTCGAGAATGGCGCGGTCGCCAGTTGTCTAATCATTACTCTCCAGTCCCCCGCTTGTAGGGATTTGTTTCGCTGGCGGTTCGGTAGGTCTCCAAATTGCCGCCCAGGAACAAGCGCTCGGTCTCACGGGTGGGCGTTCTGCCCAGCGAGCACATCAAATCCACATCCGCATCGATGTTGTCCTGATCCTCCACATTCATTCCAAGGCCAATACTGCTCAGTACGTCGTCGGGCGTCCAGACCGCGGAATTCGGTACGGCGTAGGTGTGCAGCGTGTTCGCATTGTTAGCAATCGCTCTCGCCCAGTGGTCACGCGAAACGGTGAGTTTTGAGGGGTCTTCGACCAACGACACGAATGGAGATGCTGTTGTCTTACCGCGCATACGGCATTCCGTCGATCGATGTTCATCCGTTTCCCCTCGCAAAGTAGTTGTTGGTGACCATTTCTTTGCAAAGGCAGCTTTCGAGAAGCTGACGGGAGCGAAAATGAGGCTGTTTGTTTTAGATGAGGATTGGCGGATATACTGAGGCGCGCGCAGCCGGACTCAAAGCCGCAAGTTGGCGCTGCATTGCGCCATTTAACAGTGTTTCGAGGAGTTAAGCTCAGCTGCCTTGACTGCACGGACTTGTTACCGCGGCGCGAGGTTCGTGCCAGCCTAAGTCCGGACCTAGTCGTTCAGGCGGCAGATACCGGCGCCGTTTGTGGTTTCTAATGGCTCCGATCGATGAATCATTTCGCACGATGACGCTCGCGAGGAGGCGACTTCAGCAAACCTGACCTACGATGTTGTGACGTCCGAATAGCCGTCACAACCACTTGCGTCTGATTGCAACCGATTGTCTTGTTCGAAGTGCGACGACGCTTGATGTCTGTGATCCGGCAAGCGGCTTGCGACAACCGCATCTTGTGACGTTTCGCTTACGCGACCTGTAGTTCCTATGGAGGGAGAAGAGCATATGAACTTAACTGGCAGAGCTCTGTTGATCGTGTTGTCCGTGCTTTCTGGGATAACCGTGAGCACGGTGGCCAGAGCCGATGAGACCTCGCCGAAATACGCCGAGGTGCTCAATGCCCTGCAGACGGGCAAGAGCGTGAAACTCATATTGGATATGAACCGCTGTACTACCGCCGAGGGCGGCAAGTCCGGGCCTGCGACGCAAGCCGGTCTGGTCATCAATGCCTTCAGGGTGACCGCCCAGAACGGCATCAGCTTTGCCAATGCGCACCAAACGGTGGATAGCTCTGGACATGCCGTGACCGAATACATTCGCCACAGCCTCAGCCGCGAAGGCAAGCTTACCGTGCGGGCCTCCAAGCTTGTCGTCGGGACCACCGAACTCGTGAACCAGGGCGAATTCATCTGCGAACTACCTGATGGCGCAAAGTTCATCTGGTAAGCAAACAAGTACGGCACAGGGCTGGGGATGGGCTGGGTAGCTTATTGCTGGTGGACGGCTTCACCAGCCGTGGCACGATAGCTTTGATCGTGACACGACGGCCAGATAGTCTCTGGCCGTCTTCCATCGAGGGACGAGCTGTAAGACCTTGCGTCAGTTCGCCTCAAGGTGCTGACGAGGAGCCGTCGATACTCAACGGGAAGATCGCTCGGCGCAGCTATGCTCATATGATGCGGCGCGATGCTCGCCCAAGCTGCATGTGAGCACGCGCACCGGCTTCGTTGCCTGAAGCGAGGGCTGGCGAGCTGCTGCAAAGGAGGTGATCAGCGCGCATTGCTGTTGAGATCACGCTCGAGAGGCCGTCCTGGCGTTGTATTCGGAGCCCGGCCGTCGCTCCGCTGGTTCAGGAGAACGAAACATCCGGCATGCCTCGTGTTCGCTTGCGGAGCTTTATCACGGCGTGCCCGAGGTTAGCCAAATTGTGGCCGATGGAACAGAAGAACGCGGCCTCCGGGTAGGCTTTCGGCCGTGTACAACTGGCCGTAGATCAGGAAACCGGTCATCGGGACATGCTCGTTCGGCAGGAGATTAAGATTTTGAAGCATGTCGATCACGATAGGCGATGCCTCTTGTGGGCCGTGCCTCCAGTCGTCGCCGAACAGCTCTCCGAGTTCAGGCAGCTGCGGGGGTTGCTGATGACCCGCAGCTATTGGCGCAGACGGCAACGAAGGGTTCTGCGCCAGCCCCATATGAGCGCTCTCGCGCAATCCGAATGACGCGGGCGGATCAAATCCTGGTGCAAGAGTGCCGGGGATAGCTGAAGCAGCCGCTGGCCTCATAGGTGGAGCGTCACCTGGCAAAGTGAGGCGAGGGTGATAAATGAGCTGGACGTCATTAGGTCCTTCCGGTCCCAACACGGCCGTGTAGCGTTCACCGCCAATCTCGTAGTTCATGATCCGCTGTTCCGCATCAGGCAAGAAGTCCCACTTACCCAGGGTCGAAAGCAGCATGTCAGGAGCCGCCTGGGTACGATGGGAAAACTCCGTGGGAACTGCGAACGACACGTCAAATGTATCGCCCACAGCGGGAGAGCGAAGGTGGATAAGCTGAATGTCATTCGGTCCTTCCGGGCCTAACACGGCCGTATAGCGTTCGCCGCGAATGTCGTAGCTCTTCACCCGCTGTGCTGCATCCGGCAACAGACCCCAGCGGCCCAGTTTGGAACGCATCATGTCCGGCGCGGGCTGGGTGCCGTGGGAGAAGTCCTCGGGAACTGTCAAAGAAGCATCGAAGCTATCGGTGGCAGTGGGAGGGGCCTGCTCAAGCACGGCCGGGGCCGCACCGGCTTCGCTCGTCATCCGTCGAGAATTTTCAAGTGGCGCGGGATTCTGCGGCTGAGGGCTGGGATGCCAAATTGCGGCATCGAAAAGCTCTTCCCGACCGACACTTGGAATGGGCGGGGGGGAGGCTGACCACATGGACCACCAAAACTCCTGGGCATCAAAACGGTCAGCAGGCACGCAATCGTCCGGTCCCGCAGCATTCAAAGAGTCTTCCTGCACTACACTTTGTACAGGTAAGCGAACTGCTGAACTCATTGGCTGCCCCAGCACCGGTGCATCGAAGGTCATCGCCGGCCGCGGACCTTCCCGGTCAGCGGCATCGAAGAGCTCTTCCTGGGTGAGACGTGGCATCGGCGAGTGCGCGCTTGAACTCGCCGCCGTCCAAAGCGCCGGTGCACCGAAGGTTGTGACTGGCGGCAGGCCCTCGCCATCCGCGGCATCGAAAAGCTCTTCTTGAGCGAAATTTTGGACGGGCGAGAGAGCGGATGAACGCATTCCCTGCCAAAGAACTGGAGCTTCGAAGTTGTGAGCTGGAAGGTTGCCCTCCGCCGCGTCGAAAAGCACATCCTGGGCCACACTTTGTGTCGGAGAATGAGCGGCTAACACCCCCCCTTGCCACTGCGGAGCATCGAAACCGCCAGCCGGCAATGCCCAATCCCGGTCCGCAGCGGCGTACAATGGCTGCTCATCGAAAACCCGTGCCAGCGAACCGGCGGCCGGCTGAATTATTGGATCGCGTGAGTTGTCTCCTTCTTCAAGAGAATTGATGTGTCCGACGATCTTACGATATTCACGTAGCCTATTCAGGGCGAAGATGACTTTCTTGTCATTCGGAAACAAAGTGTTGGCATGGCCGAGCAGTGCATCATCACTGAGCTTGGCAATGGACAACGGTCGGAGCGCTGCCGCGAGCTTCCGAAGAGAGCTCGAATAATTTCCGATGGTTTTCGCGTCCATTTCTCGACCAAACCCTGCGCCCGCCGCCTCCCTGATCAGGCGGTCATCTTCCTTGGAAGGGCGGTAGTGTGTTGGGGCGGGCCGAGGGGCCGCATTGGGCTCGCGGTATCTTTCGACCATTAGCAATGCTGGGGCGATGATTTTGTCGTTTGGCAGCAGCTTCTTGGCGTAACCCAGCAACGTGTCGTTATCGAGGTCAGCCATTGATTTGCCCGACTGCTTCAGCTCTTCGGCCAATTTGCGAAGTCGACGATCATAAATACTGACGCTGGTAGGACCCGGCGGTGGCCCGCGCTCGAGCGCGGCGCCGGATGCTGCTTGGATGAGGCGATCGTCTTCCTCAGTGACATCATAGAGGTCCCTATGGGGATATATCGGGCCGACCTGTCGCGCCTCTCCCAGATGCTGCTCAAATTCCGCTTGCTGCTGTTGCGGCTGTTGCACGGTGGCATCGGATGCAGCGAAATTTTTATCGGCTGGGTTGATATTGGTGAGTCGGTCCATGATCCCGTCCGTTGACATCGCTCTCTAGTTCCATCGCTACGAACATTAGCTTTCCAAAACCTGACGTGACAATGAACTAGGTCGGGGCTAGTGCCTTCTTCGAGCGCGCTGCATCCTTCGATCGGCGAATTTGTCCGGGGGCATAAGAGCATCGGACAATGCATCCTGCGGTCGTGGTTATCTCCAATATCCGGCCGGCCAGGATTGTCTGCGCGTAAGTCTTGTAACACCATTGAGTATGCCGTCATTCTGTCTGCTCCTTTCAGATGCCGGAGCAGGTAATTGCTAGAGAGGGAGTTCGGTGCGCCGCGGATTGCCTTGCTGCTCGGGGGATTGCAAAATCCAGCATCGGCTATTTGCCAAAATGCGCTAGACGAAGCTCGTACCTCATCGCCAACAATGCACGAGTTCGACAATCCGCTACCGAAGGGGGAGTCTGCCCTGTCGGCTCGCTTTCTACACGTTGATCGCCGGTTGGCGCCATGGCCGCCACAAGCATTCTCGTTACGTCTCGACACGCGCCAGATGCCGGGCTCGATGGCTCTTGCCAAGTTGCTCTGTTGAAGAGGCGAGGTTCGGCTTGCGCCAAGCATTCGATCCTGGGACCGCATCAGCAATCCGTTTCAGGCGGCTCGGGGGGACGATCGCGGACATTTGGGTGCCCGCGGCTACATGCGTCGTGCCCAGCGGTGCTCGTTTGCAGGCGCAGACCAATCCACTGACCGTATTGCGAGGCAGGTCACGCTTTCGGGTTTTCATCGGTGTATCGCTGGCGCCGCGGCGCCCGGCAAATATCACTACCGCTTCCGTTCCTGACTATGAAGTCTCGTCACCACCTCCTCGAAGTTGGCACTTCTTGACGTGCACGCAGAGATCCGGGCAGCTGCTCCGTGCTGCGACCTACATAGTCGCGTCGCAAATGCTGGCCGAGCCCTTTTCCAATCAGCCAGGCCTTGTCTTACAACGAGCATCGCGAATTTCGAGTGTTTCATCGCATTATTAGATAGTTTCCGAGCGCAAGCTTGCCGGCTGCGTTTATTTGCCAAAGTCGGCAGCTAAGTTGCTGACCAACGTTGTCGCGCCGAATGTCTGATGTGTTCTCCAACGCATCAATGTCGCTCGGTTTTCTAGCCCGTCCTGCAAATTGAAGCCGGTGCGATCGTAGGCATCGGTTGTCATCCGTGAGCCCGATCTCCAGCCTCCTGAACGAAGAGGATAGAGACATCGCGAGAGAAGAGGATGCCAATTGAGGAGAGTAGATTGGAATACTCAACTATTGCGTTTGGCTGCTTTCAACCTCTACACATCCTTTCGTGACGCGCGCTCGCGTCGGCGGCGGAGTCAAGGCGTTTGTGATCGCGAAGAGGCGTCCAAAACGCCTTCCAGAGAAAGTGGCGGGGCATCTTGATGAGCTGTGCAGAGCCAATATGAACGCACCCGTTTTGAAACAGCTCAGCGTTGGACTCGAGTTGGACGCACCTGGGCGCCATTGGGCATGCGTCGTGGTCGAAGGTCTTCTGCGTCTCGACCGCTGCGAGAAAGTGCCAAGAGATAGCCAGGGCGTCTTTGGTGATATCCCTCTCACACCAATGAGTGGCTTGTTGTTAGCCCCCTCGACATGGCTGTTCGCGGGCATTCAGGGCGGACCTTCGAGAAAGGGCAGGGTGCTCGCCGAGACCGCTGGCGAAGGTCGGATTGTCACGACGTATCGAGCGGCTAAGAGGCCGCTGCATTCGGGCGTGTGATGTCTTCGGTCAACCCTATGCTCCATATCGGCTTAAATCTTCATGGCGCTGGCGGTCACTCCGCCGCGTGGCGCTGGCCGGGTACGAATCCAAGCGCGTTTTTTGATATCGAGCACTACGTCCGGGCTGCGAAGCTTGCGGAGCACGGCCTGCTGGATGCCGTATTCCTCGCCGATACCCCCGCGATAAATTCCGACATCACGCGCCAGCCGCCGCTTAATGGGCTCGAGCCTACACTGGCTCTCACTGTGATCGCCCGCGAGACGGAGCGGATCGGACTGATCGCCACCGCGTCGACAACCTACAATGAGCCATACAATCTGGCCCGGCGTTTCCAATCGCTCGATGTCATCAGCGGTGGCCGCGTCGCCTGGAACGCAGTCACGACGTCGAGCCCGGCGACGGTAGCGAACTTTGGCGGTCATCAGCTCGGACGCGCAGAGCGCTACAAACGCGCCGAGGACTTCGTTGAAACCGTCCGTGCTCTCTGGCTGAGCTGGGACGGAGAGATCATTATCGCCGATCAGGCTGCGGGACTTTACGCAGATCAGAGCCAATTCCGGCTACTCGATCCTGATACGAATAGTTTTGGTATCCGAGGTCCACTTACGCATCCCGCTTCGCCTCAAGGTCATCCAGTCATCGTTCAAGCGGGCGGTTCGGATCCCGGATTACGGCTTGGTGCCCGCAGTGCAGATGTCGTGTTTGCGGCAGCCGGGGACTTGACAACGGCGCTGCAGGAGGCCGAGCGCCTACGTGCTCTCTCTCGGCAATTCGGCCGCCCTGCGGCTCCGCTCATCCTCCCAGGTCTCGTCACCTGCATCGGCGGAACCGAAGAGGAGGCGGCTCGTCGCAAAGAGCAACTTGACGAGTTGCTCGATCTGGAGCGCGCCATCGCCGCTCTTGCACGAAGCATGGGCGTGGCGGTCGAGAAGCTCAGTCTCGATGAGCCCATTCCCGAGGAGATTTTGCCCGATGCAGATAACGTTCCGTTTTCTGTCGGTCACCATCGCACGATCGAAACTCTGGCGCGTCAAGGCCGGACGGTTCGCGAGATCATCAGCAGCGTTCAAGCTTTTGGCCACCGCTTGCTCGTCGGCGCGCCCGAGCAGATCGCTGATTCGATTGAGGCCTGGTTCCGCGCTGGCGCGGTCGATGGTTTCAACATCATTCCGGACGTGCTGGCCGACGGCACTGCGGCCTTTGTCGATCATGTCGTGCCCCTCCTCCAGAAGCGCGGTCTGTTTCGCACAGAATATCGGGGAGAGACATTGCGCGAGCATTTGGGGATTCCCCTCCACATCGAACCGGCAAGCACGGCGAGTACGTCAGCGGTCTGACGCTGCATTCATTGCCCTGGAGCTTGGACATGTCTGTATCGAATTCGCAATCATCGAGGCGTTTCACCCGCCAGTCGAACCATCGCGGAAGAAAAGTGGCGGCTAGCCTGTTCGTGCTCCAAAGCCTGTCACAGTTCGCGCCCATCGGCCATGCCCAAGAGGCGTCGGCCGGCAACATCAAACGAGGAGGCGTTATTCGTTACGGGCATTTTCAAGAGCCGGCGTGCCTGTTCGGAGGATGGGTGCAGCAATGGTATCTGCAGCGCCAGTACAGCGATAATCTGGTTGCCCGCAGCGAGAATGGCAAGATTGAGCCCTGGCTGGCCGAGTCATGGACAATCTCGGATGACAAAAAGGTATACACATTCGAGATAAAGCCGAACGTGAAGTTCACGGATGGGACTCCTCTCGATGCGCAGGCCATCGCTGACAATATCAACGGATGGCTCAGCAACGACCCCGATCTTCGCAATCCGACTGCCGCTCCTTATCTTAGCGATAGCTTCGAAGCGGCAAGGGCAATCGCTCCTCTGAGATTGCAGGTAACCTTGAAGGTGCCATTCCAACCCTTGCTGAACGTGTTCGCCCAATCCTCACAAGGCATTCTCTCGCCATCCGCGCTCAAACGTGGACTTGCGGTGAATTGCGAGAACCCTGTCGGCTCAGGTCCATTCATTGTCGACAAGTGGCGCCATGGGCGGGAAGTCACCTTCCGCCGCAATCCCGACTACAATTCGGCGCCGGCCACCGCGAAACATCAAGGACCGGCTTACGTTGACGGGATCAGCTGGAAGTTTCTGCCAGATCAGACTGTCCGATACGGCTCGCTGATCACGGGGGAGACCGATGCCATATACGATATCCCGGCTATCGCATGGAAGGACGCGAATTCCCGCTTTCCAGTATTGCGGCACCTTACCGGCGGCACCCCTCTGCGCCTTGCGTTGTATACGGCCCGGTCCCCATTTGACGACGTGCTCGTCCGCAAGGCCTTTGCCTATTCTACTGACCGAAAGGCCGCGGTCGACACATCCTTCCTTGGCTCTTTGCCATTTGAAGGCAACGGTGCGCTAAGTCAGAGCTCGCCGGAATACCTGCGTGAGCTCGGGCAGTCCTATGCGTACGATATTCGAAAAGCCAATCAGCTGCTTGATCAGGCGGGTTGGACTGAGCGTGATCCTAACGGCGTTCGTGTCAAGAATGGCAATCCGCTCATCGTGCGCATTTCCTATTCGAACGCTTTTCTGAAGCCAGATGGCGAACAAGCCTTGCAAGTTATCCAGCAGCAGGCAAGGGCGGCCGGTTTTGACGTACGTCTTCAACCCACCAATCCGGCTGATTTCTTCGCCGGAAAAAACCTCGGACCCGATGATTATGAGGTCGTTCTCCTCTATTGGGTTGCCCCCGGCGCTGAGATATTCCGGATCTCGTGGAAGCCCGATCAGGATGGCGAGTCCAATCGCTTCAATCCCTCACGCTACCAGGATCTGACGCTTTGGGACGTCATTCAAAAAGCGGAGCAGGATTTCAATAGCGTTGAACGTACCGTCCTCTATCAGCAGGCGGAACGGAAGATCGTGGATGACGCTCCTGTGATTGGCCTCACGGTGCTAGACGTAACGTTGGCGACCAAGCCGAACCTGAAAGACGTTTGGCTCGACCGCGGGTCAGTTGGCGAACCTGTCTTCTATGACGCTCATTTTGACGACAAGAAATGACGCCGTGAAGATACTAGCCCATCATCCCATTGTTTGGTTCGCGCGCCGGATACTGTCCGGCGTGGTCGTGGTGTGGGCTGCCGCAACGTTTGCGTTCGTAGTTCAGTGTGTGCTGCCTGGCGATCGCGCCCAGATCATCATCAATGTGACGAGTGGCAACGTCGGGCCGGCGTCGTCGGCAGAGCTTGCAGCGATCAATGCGAAATACGGCTTTGATCAACCGCTCGCGGTTCAGTACGGCAAGTACATATTGCAAATCCTGCATGGAGACCTTGGCGAATCGTACCAGCAGCATCGGCCCGTCGCAGGGATCATCGCGGAACAGATTGGCCCCACGATTATTCTGGCGATCGCCGCGCTGCTGATCGCATGGATTATCGCAATCCTAACAACCTTGTTCATCGCCGGCAGAGACAACATATGGTCGAAGCTGCTCAATGACACGCAAGTCTTTTTGGCAACCGTGCCGCCTTACTGGCTAGCCACAATTCTGCTGGTTGTCTTTGCGGTAAAGCTGCGCATTTTTCCGGTCATCGGTGGAAATTCGCCGATCGGGCTCGTTCTGCCGACACTTGCGTTGGCTCTTGAACTGTCGGGCTTTTTCGGACAAGTCGTTCAGAACGAGTTCACGCGCGTGCTCGAGCAGCCGTTCGTTGCGTCCGCGCGCGCCCGAGGTATGAGTGATTTCGGCGTCAGGCTTCGCCATGTCCTCCGCCACGCCGCATTGCCCGGCATTACTTTATCAGGTTGGGCGCTCGGCAAACTTCTTTCGGGCGCGATTTTGATCGAGGTGGTTTTCGCTCGCCAAGGCCTAGGTGGAGTCCTTGTCGCTGCAACGTCCTCGCGAGATGTTCCGATTGTCTCGGGAGCTGTTTTGATCTCTGCGGGCCTATTCGTTGTTGCCAGCGTGATTGTCGATCTGACTTACCGGGTGGTCGATCCGAGGATCAAGTTGACATGAGCATGTTCGCCGAAGTCACCGTGTCTCGGCCGCTCAAAGAAGTCCTGGCAATCGTCCGCCATGTTCCCTTCCGAGTTGCCGTCTGTCTCATCATCATTGGCCTCTTTGCCCTCGCGGCTATGGCGCCAAAGGTGCTGCAGACGCACGATCCGCTCGCTATTGATTTGAGATCGTCATTGCAGTCTCCGTCGATCGCCCATTGGTTGGGGACAGATCAATTGGGCCGAGATCTTTACTCTCGAGTAGTCGAGGGGGCAGGCCAATCCCTGGCCATCGGACTTGGCGCGACGGCACTGAGCATGTCCATTGCGATCGTTTTTGGCGCCGCCGCCGCACTTTCTGGTGGCGTACTCGACAGCATCCTCAGCCGGATTGTCGACGTGCTCTTCGCAATTCCCACGCTCTTGCTCGCCCTTGTGTTCGTGACCGTTTTTGGGCCGTCGGTATCGACTGAAGTCATAGCTGTCGGAATCGGCACAGCGCCAGGGTATGCGCGCATGATCAGGGGCCAGATCCTTTCCATCAAAGGGACAGGGTATGTGGAGGCCGCCAAGGTGCTGGGCCATCCATTTCCCCGTATCGTCTGGAGGCATATTCTTCCCAACGCCTTGAACCCGCTGACAGCAATGATGACGATCGGCGTGGGTCAGGCGATTATCTGGGCCTCCGGTCTTGCCTTTCTGGGTCTTGGCGTCGCTCCCCCGGCCCCTGAATGGGGCGCGCTGCTCAATGCCGGGCGCAATTATGTGATCTACGCCTGGTGGCTGGAGATCATACCCGGTCTGGCAGTGACGGCGTTTGCCCTCAGCGTCACCATCGTCGGGCGCCATCTACAGGACCGTCTGGAAGGAAAAAGGTGAATGTTGCAGGTTCGTCCCAAGCCTGTCTCGCAGCAGGCAGACCTCCTCACGGTCGATTCGCTGCGTGTTTCGTTCGGGCGCGACATCGCCGAGAAAGCGGTTGTGCGCAGCATGTCCTTCTCCCTCCGACCGGGACGGTGCCTTGCGATCGTCGGTGAATCCGGCTCAGGCAAGAGCGTGACTGCACGGGCTCTCATAGGCCTCGCTGGTCGCCACGCCGATGTCCATGCACGCCAGCTGAGCTTCGACGGGACGGACCTGATCGGCCTTAACGATCGTGCCTGGCGGCGCATCCGCGGCAACGAGATTGGCTTTGTATTACAGGATGCACTCGTCTCGCTTGACCCGCTTCGCCGGATCGGCAAAGAGATTGGTGAAGGCTTGCTCCTCCATGGTGCGGTGTCATCACGCGAGGAGCTCGCACAGCGCGTCATTGCTCTCCTTAAGCTCGTCGGCGTCCCTGAGCCCGAGATCAAGGCCCAGCAGCTGCCGCATCAATTATCCGGCGGCCAGCGTCAACGGGCTCTCATCGCTGCAGCACTTGCGCTCGATCCACGCATCCTTATCGCCGACGAGCCGACTACCGCTCTCGACGTGACGGCGCAAGCTCATGTGCTGGCACTGCTCGAGGAGACCAAAACGAGGGGCAAGGCTCTGATCCTGATCAGTCACGATCTGGCAGTGGTCTCCCGCGTGGCGGATGAAATCCTCGTCATGCGAGGAGGCGAGGTCGTCGAACGCGGCACCGCCGCCCAGATATTCAAAGATCCGCGACACCCCTATACTCGTCAGCTGCTGGACGCCGTGCCATCAGGCCGGCCGCGCGGCTCGTGCCTCTCACCATCGACTATTGTGCGTTCGCCTCACCGGCAAACGCAGCCACCCGTGCAATCGCTGCCGAAATCTCGTCCCATCCTGCTCGAAGCGACAAGTCTGGTGAAGCGTTTCAAGGGCCCGGATGGCACTTTACGGGCGGCTGTGGACGGCGTCTCCTTCGAACTGCGATCCGGCGAGACTTTGGGCATCGTGGGTGAGTCCGGATCAGGAAAGTCAACGATGGCGCGCATGGTCCTGGCGCTCGAGGAGCCTGACGAGGGAGCCGTTCAGTTTGCAGGCCGGCCTTGGACCACGCTCGCCGAACGCGAACGGCGGGCCCGGCGGCGGTCGATATCGATCATTTACCAGGATCCTCTTGGCTCGTTTGATCCGCGTTGGACGGTCGGACGCATCATATCCGATAGCCTTTCGAGCGAAGTTGGGACACGGCGCAAGCGGCAGGAGCGCGTTATCGAGCTGCTCGATATGGTCGGACTATCCCAGGCCTTGCTGGACCGACGACCGCTCGAGCTCTCGGGCGGTCAGCGCCAGCGCGTTGCGATCGCCCGCGCGATCGCACCAGATCCTGCCGTAATCGTCTGCGATGAACCGGTTTCGGCGCTCGACGTCTCGATCCAGGCCCAGGTCTTGGACCTGCTCGGCTATCTGAAGGACCACCTCGGCGTAAGTTATCTCTTCATCTCGCATGATCTCAGTGTTGTTCGTCATATCAGCGATCGCGTCATAGTTATGCGCCGGGGCAGAATCGTCGATAGCGGCGCCACTGAAGAGATATTTCGTAATCCACAGTCTGAATATACCAAGAGCCTTATCGCCGCCATGCCGTGTCTTGTGCGCGACCAACAGATAGGTCATTCAGCTACAATCCTCGAAAAAGGTATCGCATGAATGCCTTCAAATTCGACTTCCTTTATCACGCAATCGTCTATCGATCGCCGGGGTATTCGCCCTTGCGCGCCGATTTGGTCACGATTGCGCGCTCGCTCATGGCTCGACCAGGACAGTCTGTGGCACCGGTTCCCACTAGGTGCACCGGTCGGCGCGCGGAGCAGGGCTAGCGGAGTTTGAACACTCGCCAACCGTGAGGTCGGCGATCCGCACGTGTCCAATTGCAAGTCATCGATTGCGTGCCCGCAAGGACTGGCTCTTGCTCTCCTGCAAACGAGCTCGGAATTTTCGCTTTCACGATAGCCTTGCGATCATGGTGCAGTCCCCGACAACGAGACCCTGTTTGTCAGGTTCAAAACATTCGGCGTCAATTCCGATTTCGTGAAGCCTATTCAGCTCCTTACTTGCGACTGATGCGCGGCTGGCACGGTCGTTGCTATCGAAAATGAGGCAACGCCGCGTAAGGGCTGAGTGCAGCCCTGGATGAACGATCACTTTTCCGCCCGCAAGCCGTGGGTCCATTCTGAGAAAGAAGCAAGACCTTGAATTTTTCGCATTCGGTTTGATGGAGAGTGATGTGGATTTGCCTATAAGAGCTGGCGAGACAAACCGCAATTTTTGGACATATCGGCACTGTCAAACGACCGTTGCGTTGTCAGCGTTGCCGGGCGCGGTGAACAATCGTAGCGAGCGGCAGTGGGGGGCACATGACGAGAATTCGGCTGACGTGCTGAAGCGTGCCGGCTGCGGAGGTCACCGACACATTAGGCGCCTCATCGACGCATCGTGTCGCCATTTCGCCGACGAGTTCGCCACAAGTCGCATAGCGTACCTCCAAGGCCGAGCAAAAAGAGGTCAATAAGAAGCCCCCCGTAATCCGCGCAATACGGAATCGTCGTCATGTCGCAAACGATCGGCGCTGATAGCCAGTGCACCGCGAATGAAGGGGCAGAGTACTGGTCAGATCCGAAAAACAACCTTTCATCAGATGGCGACTTTGTTCGGTACTGGAGCCGAGCTGCCGATCGGCTGCGCGCGGTGGCCGCTGTCGGGAGGCGAACCGAGGAGGCGATCAGAAGGACTGGGATTGGCTTGCAGCTATCCTCCGAAAACTTTAACGGTCATGACCTGTCAGATTTCCCGTTGCGACGCTGTACCCTCAATCGTGCGCAGCTCTACGGAGCAAAGTTGGATCGGGCAGACCTTTCTGGGGCGAATCTTATCTGTCCGGGCCTAGAGAGGGCAAGTTTCCTCGGGGCCAAACTCGATTTTGCGTATATGCATGCGATTGCAGCGCAGGTCTGCAACTTCGATGATGCCAGTCTGCGCAACGTCATTGATGCAACCGGCAGTCTGTTTCACGGTTGCAGCATGAAAAGGACACGCTTTGACAACGCGGTGCTCAGCGGACTTCTCGTTTACCAGTGCGACGCGAGTGATGCTGTATTTGATGGTGCGGAATTACAGGGTTCGACCATCAATGAATGCTTCCTTCCTTCTGCTTCCTTCCGCTTTGCCAAGCTGAGCCAAGTCACGATCACGAAGACGCATCTGGCGGATTGCTCGTTCTTCCAGTCAAAGGGCGACTGTTTATCGATCGTGCGTCCCACCTCGGTCGACGGTCTTGTCCTGGAGGGCGCTCATCTTCCCTATCTGAGACTATCAAAGGTGAGCGGCCGCATTGCGGCGAGAGCCCTGAGCGCTCCATTCGCTGATCTTCACCTGTCAAATCTTTCAAGTGCGGAGCTTGAGCAGGCAGACTTGACCGAGGCGCGGCTTCTGTCCGTAAGCTTGTCCGACGCGAACCTCGTCGGTGCTGTGTTGAACGGTGCCTCTATTCATTCCTGTCAGCTCGATGGAGCGGACCTGTCTCGGGCATCAGGCGAAAGCATTGCGATAATAGAGAGCACAATGCGAGCCGCCAAATTGACGGGCTTTCGTGGCCGCTGTGCCTTTGTGCGCGACTGCGATCTTGAACATGCAGACTTGTCCCAGGCTTACCTCTACAGGTCGATGATCACCGGTGATCCCCCGCAATCAATGGCATTGGATCACGCAAATCTCGAAGGATCCAATCTCGTTCAGGCATATCTCGCCGCGGGAATGACCAACAGCAACCTGGAGGCAACGCGCGTCGCATACGTTCGCATGAACCAATCGTCCTTGCGCGACGCGAACCTGAGCGGGATATCGCCGTTCCAGGCCAGCTTCGTAAAGGTCGACTTTTCGGACGCTAAGATAACCACATTCGAGCCACCGTTTTTTGCCGACCGATGTCCGGGACTGCAGGCCGCTTTGAAGGGTGATCAGCCGCCCGAGCCATCAAGCTATCTGGCTGAATTCTCATCGTTGATCAGACGCGGTCGAGAAGGGTCAACCTGACTGCTTTGGAAACCGCAAAATAGAAGGGACTACAGTGTCCGTGAGCTTAGAACAGGTTGATGCGGCGGTCCGAGCTGTGAGCGGGTGTTAAAGTTCTTTGGGCTCGTTGGCGTGCGCGGCCAATACGACACGCAGGGCGGACCTTCTGCGATCCGACCGATCAGAGCACTCTTTTGGCGTTCAAAGAAACTGGAGTAAGAAAATGCATCTGGCGTGTCTTTCCGCAGGCAAAGCGTTCATCCGGGAGGTGGCGAGAACAGGTCAGACTATTGGGACGGTACACACTCTAGGCGCCCTGCATCTTGGGCATGCAGAACTGATCAGAAGAGCGGCATCGGAGAATGACGTCGCGATTGTCACGGTCTATCCGAACAAGACCCAGCTTAGGCCAGGTGGGAGCTACGATTTCAATTTGGACGATGATATTGGACTTGCCCTGCGTGCGGGAGCAACTGCCGTGATTTCCTCGAACGACACCGAAATGTTCCCGCCCGGCTATCGAACGTTTGTATCGCAAGGCGACTATCATTTGCGTTTAGATGGGCCTGAGGCGTACTTGAAGGAAGCCGTTACCGGGGCAGTCCGCTGGATCTGTTATGCGCGACCAACTCGCAGCTACTTCGGCCTGAAAGATATCGGTCAGGCGATCCTGGTGAAGCGCGCCGTCGCAGACCTCCTTCTCGACTGCGAGATAAGGTTTGTGCCGACCGTGAGATACAAGAACGGAGTGCCCATTTCGTCGCGCTTGAGGCGATTTAGCCGCTCCGAGCTTGATGAGCTGTCGTGTCTCTTCACGGCACTCAACCATTCGAGGAAAGAGATCGCCCACGGCGCGTCGAGCGTCAAGGATCTGGTAGCGTCGGCTACATCTCAAATAGCGTTCCGACAGTTTAAACTGGATTTTGTTCGGATTGTTGGCGCTGATAGCTTCGAAGACCTGGAGCAGGTCAAGCTGCCTTTCATAATTGTTGGAGCGGCAATGGCTCATGGTCTCAGAGTCTTCGATAGTATCTACGTTCCAGATCAGGATACACTCCTGAATGGTCCTCAGGATGTCTGGATCGATCTGCCTGAACAGTCCTAGCCAGACGATTATGCAAAGTCGTGATTTCGACAAAAGTAGCCGCCCCGGCCGTGCCTGGACGCAGGGGCTATCCTATGACTGTGCATTCGGCTTGACGTTGCTTCCAGCGAACAGCCATCGTCCAACCAGCGGCGATAGCTCGCACCGATCCACTGAGTAGATCGACTTGGAAAGTCAATGCGATCCTTACTGCTCGATGTGGTAGGGGCGGGCTAGCTGGACCTTGAGATAGTCTGTTCGAGCGGCTCGTCGCAGCCAGACGCCACGGGAGCTCGAAACGGTGAATCGCGGCCTTGGATCCGTAAGCTCTCGAGAACAAAGTCTGCGGAGACGATCATGAAAAGGCGATTGGAAGATCATAGAGCGGACGACGGGTGTATTATCCCGCTGAGCAATCTGGATGTAAGCGACGCCAAGCGCTTTCAAGACGACAGCATCTGGGGTTGCTTCGAGCGGTTGCGAAGGGAAGATCCCGTTCATTACTGTCAAGACAGCCCTCATGGTCCATATTGGTCACTGACGAAATACCGGGATATCGTATCGGTAGATACGAATCACAACGTATTCTCGTCGGAGCAGGGTATCGCGATCGTCGACGTGCCTGACGAGCACTGGACCCCGAGTTTCATCAAGATGGGGCCTCCGAAACACGCCGAGCAGCGCAATACCGTAAGTCCGATCGTTGCACCGGAAAGCCTGACGAAGCTCGAAAGCCTCATCCGCTCTCGGGTTAGGACAATTCTGGACGGCTTGCCGCGCAATGATCCGTTCAATTGGGTGGATATGGTCTCCATCGAGTTGACAACGCAGATGCTCGCCACGCTGTTCGACTTTCCATTCGAGGATCGGCGACTCCTGACCTATTGGTCAGACGTAGCTGTTACAACTCCAAAAGCAGGCCACGCGATCGACAGCTGGGACAAGCGAAGCACAATTTTGTCCGAGTGCCTGGACTATTTCACCCGACTTTGGAACGAGCGCATCAATGCCGAGCCGCGCCTCGACCTGATTTCCTTGATGGCGCACTCGCCCGCCACACGCCATATGAAGCCGAGTGAGTTTCTCGGAAATCTGATTCTGCTGATCGTTGGGGGGAATGACACCACGCGCAACTCGATTACCGGCGGCGTCTTGTTCATGAGTCAGTACCCCTCCGAACTGCGAAAAGTAACCGACAATCCCAAGCTGGTCTCGAGCGCCGTGTCCGAGATTATTCGATACCAGACACCGATCGCTCATATGCGCCGCACCGCCGCGACCGATAGCATCGTAGGCGGGAAACAGATCAGGAAGGGTGACAAGGTCGTCATGTGGTACATCTCCGGCAACCGGGACGAAGAGATCTTTGAGAACGCCAACAGTTTCGTCATCGACCGCAAGAATGTGCGGCAGCATCTCTCGTTCGGATTCGGCATCCATCGTTGTCTTGGTCGACATCTTGCGGAGCTGCAGTTGAGAATCCTCTGGGAAGAGATTTTGGATGCGGGACTGAAGGTCAAGGTTGTCGGCGAACCTGAGCGAATTGCGTCCAACTTCGTGCACGGCTATTCCGCTCTCCCCGTGCAGATTGCAGCCTAAGGCCTGATCGCTCCGGTCTGGCAGCCGGCACGCGGTCGGGATGGGCTCGTCCTGAACCATCTTCGCTTCTGCAAGCAGCGAAGATGGTTTGATCGACGCGAAACAATTGCTGAATGTCGGGATCTCGTCATCAACCGGAAGACGTTTGAAGTGCCCCATGAGGAGCGATAGCGTGCGGACCGCTTGCAAGCGCCTGACAGGCCGAAAAGGCAACCGCCACGGTAACTCCGATGCCCCGTCTCCGTGCTGCCTTGGATAGCCGGAACCGTAGAGGCCGATGAACTTGATATTGAAGAGTGTAGCGGTGGCAGCGATTTTCCTTGGAGAAGCGCTTTCGATATTCGCCGAGTTGATTGCCTCAAGGCAATTTGGAAAGGCCGGCGGTCATCTGGCAATGTTGTTGCCGATGTTTCTCCTGGTATCCTTCGGTGGCATCCTCCTCGTTTGCGGATACGCACTGGGCTACATGCATCTGAAGAATATCTGGATCGTTGTCGCGATATCGGTGGGAGCTATTCTGGTAGTGGAGCCGATTCTGACGCTTCTGCTATTTCGAGACGTGCCGACGGCGGGTTCGCTGATTGGGCTGATGCTCGGTGCGCTTGGTACGCTCGCTGCCATATTTCTATGACGGTGATCTGACCGGGGCTTGATGGCGCCGGCTCGGCGAGATGTAGTTTGAAAAGGACTTGCGCAACGTCGAGTCTGCTCGAGGGGGAAATGTTGTTACGGATCGGCCTTCAGCGTCTCGTCACACTCGGTCTATGGCCGTTGGCTTGGTAAGCTCTTCGCTCGAAGTCGTCTTACCGATAGCGGGACGCGTGCGGTGGCCGTAGGTCTGCCGATCGATGTACGCTGGCCATTTCTGCTTGACCACAATTCGCCGTTCAGGAAGCGAGCGTTCTCCTGGCTGCTCCCTAGCGTTTGGGATGGCTTGGCCCGTTCTTGTGAAAAGAGCCACCGGCATAGGGGCGGGACTCTTCCGGATCGCTTCGCGGCCGGTACTGTCGCAGTCAACAGCAGATCTTAACCGGGGCACGTCAGGCCGCGGTCACGTCTCAGCTGATTATCCCGCAACAGTTATCCCGCATCGCTGTCTTCAGCAACACAGGAGGTGCGATGGAAAATGGAACCCTAGGCGACATCGGCTTTCTTGTGCATCCGGAAGAACGCTCTTGGTCAGCTAGTCGTCAGCCAGGCGGTCTATCCAGACAGGCTGCGCATTCTCGACTTTTATCGGAGATAAAATATGACGGGCATTGGCCGAGCTGGCACATCGCAGGTTGGGGCTGCAGGAGCCGACAGCACCGGGCAATTAAGCAGTTCGAGCCAGGAGCCCGGCCTCTTCCCGGGGGAACGCAGTCAATCCTTCGACGCCGTCCTGCAGCGGATGCGCTCCGGGCCTCAAGATAGAACTGCGGCGCTCGCGAACCCGCCACCAACTTCGGATGTGGCGGCGCCAACGCGGAACGAGATTAAGGCAGCAAAGCGAAAATTGGACAGCCTGCTTGAGGAGCTTGAAACTTGTCGTCGAGCGGCCAGGCACGCCCGGGACTTGCCCGAGGCGCAAGAGCTGATCGACCAAGTCGTCAGGGCAGGCTCAGCAGTTCTGGACCACTACGCCGATCTGCCCCCCGATCTGGCGCGTCGCATTCTGCCCGACGATCGGGCTCGTCGGCTCCGCGATGACACGCTGGACGCGGGCGACGAATGTAACCGCTTGGCCAAGCAGATTGTCGACAAGCTGGAGGAGAGCAGAAAAACAGCAACAGGCTGGCTCGAGAAAATCAGAGGCACCGCTACGCCCGACCAGCTGAGCCGCATGGTTGCAAGCGTGGCGGAACACTATGCGGCCTGCATGGAGTGGTGGGGAAAGAAGGCATTGCGCTCGGAGCGGATGCAGTCAGTCTGCGCGGCTACTGCCGACTTGGCAAGCGCTACGGCCGAGATGCGCAAGGCCGAAGAGGCCGCATTAAGGCTGCATACCGGCTGGGCGCTCAATACGAAGTGCATGTATCTGCAATCGCGGATCGCTCTTGCTCAGCTCTTGATTAACTCGCAAGCGAGCACGCTGGAACCAGACGTGCGCGGCGCCCTCATGGACGAGAGCGGGCGGGTGCGTCTGCTCGGGACCTTCATCGAAGATGTTTTTCCGGCGTTCGTATCGACCGCCGCCGCCGTTCTGAAGAGCGATGGAGCGGCGCTCGACGTTGAGCACCGCGTCGTTCTGGAAGGAGTCATGGAGCGGCTTTCGGAATTCGCATCGGGGGTGAGCTCCATGGTCGCCACGCTGAGGGAGGCCGGAACGGGAGCTGACCTTCCGTTGCAGTTGCTGGACGAGATCGTGGAAGGTGCGTGGCTTACGGCGAACGAAGTCATGCGGCTGCTGGCAGTGCAGCCACAGACGCCAGCCACGATTGAACCGCCGGCTTGGGCTGCGCTGCCGGAAAATACCGCCGTAGTGGGCGAAGGCAGTTTAGCGCGCAGAAAGGGCAAAGGAAGGCGCGCAGCGGCCGCAGGCGAGGGGAGTTCGACGGCCCGCCCGGCCGAGCCGCAACTCGCAAGGCCCGATGCCGCCACAGCCCCGACAGGCAAGGTTATCGTGCTCTCGGATCTCGGTACAAAGAAACTCGCGACCGCGGAGGAGGCACGCGCGAGGGCGTCAACCTCTGCCACCGAGCACCTCCAGATGTGGCAGGCTCCGCCGTCCAGGAAAGCACTGGCGGGATTGCTCGAGCGATTGGACGAGCTGCTGCAGTTCGATCTGCCGGCTCAGCAAAGCGCCGTCTCGCAAGCGCGCCAGATGAAGCCCGAGGACGCCGACCACGTCTTGGATCTCGTCATTAAGCGCTTGCAGACGCAGGCCGCCGAGATTGAGGCCTGTGTAGCCGCGCTGGAGGAGCCTCGCCGACGTGGCCTGCTCACGGCTGCGCAAGTGCCCGAAGTGCACGAAAAAATAGTCCGGCTCAAAGGGATGTGGTCCGAGGTGCAGGGACAGGCAAACTCATTGAACGCGCGAAAGGCAGCAATCACGAGCGATTGCATGAAGACCTATGCGTTTCCATCGCAAAAGTACCTTGAGCAGTTGTGGGCGGCGGGGGAACTGGCGTCAGTGGATCCACCGCGCGCCTTGAGGGAAGAGCCAGGGACGCTGTTCGAGATCAAGCTGCAGCCCAAGGCGCTGCGCAACGGTGCGAAGCCAAGCCCGATGTGGGTGCACATCCATACTAAGCGGCCGGTACATGCCTGGCAATTGGCAACGCTGGGCGATCGCGAATTCGCCGCTTGCCACGTGAAGTCCGACGAACAGCGCGGCTACAATCAGCACTGGCAGAGTGCTCGAGCCGCCGAGGGGCACGAGAATGTCGTGATCCACCGCGGGAAGCTCACCCCTGCGTTCTGTAGGTCGTTGTTGAGCACCGCCGCTGGCGGCCATGCGTGGCACCCCCTTCCCGATCCGGAGCACGTGTCGGCGCAGATGGCTCGACTGGGAATCTAGTGAGCTGGTTGTCTTGCGGCAGTGTGCCGTTTGGTGGCAGCTTTCATGCCTCCGGATCGGCTCGGCGGATTGCCTGAGCAGCACCGAGCCCCTTCGGGCTCCATCTCCCAAAAGGATGGAGCCTGGGGAAGAGAACACGCGCCACGGGATGCTTGTCAGCCGGCGATCCGGACAATTGTCGATCGCCGGACAAGCAAGCTGCCATTATGAGGCGTGGCGAAGATCGGCGCTCGGGCGAGAAGCTAGGCCACCGAGTGCGGCAGGCGGAGAAACATGGGCCTGATGCCGGCGGCGATCCGCTCGGATGTAACAGTGCTTTCGTCTGTCTGACCGCCGCGAACTGGCGCGCAAACCCGAGGCGGAGCTTGAACGGCCTGCGGATGGTCCGGATGCAAGGGAGCTAAGTATCCCGGGCCGCTTTGACGAATCGAATCGGGCGGTGCACAACAACGCTGCCTGATTGCTACTCTTGCATAAGGCTACGACGGCCCCAGCATCCCGCCTCCAGACCCCCGGAGGATGCTGGGGCTTGTCGTTCTTCGTTGAGCGCCTCAAGCCGAGTGACGTCGGAGCTGCTTCTCTTCAAATGACAATGGCGCCGAGCGCCGCCGAGAAAATTCCGTACATGGGCCCATGGTCAGTCATGTCCCTGCTTTTTTCAGTCGCCATCACGACCGACCAACGGTGGCATCGCCGGAAGAGTAGGCGATGCTTCCGCAGCCCGATCAGCTTGGCGGGGGCTGTCCACTGAGTCGTGGCGCGAGCTCACGACAGCAATCCGTATCATGGGTCTGAGCGATCTTTACAGCTCGATGCCGTGCGCCCAAGCACCCGGTGCATCACCTCTGATCTTGGACAACATGATCGAATTTTCCAGATCATCTATTCTCAAAGTCGCCTTGAGCATAAAATATGATCTCTCATGTGAGAAGACGCACGACAACCTACTAGAGTTGGTGAGTTGATGACGGTGCTGGACCGATTGATTTGAAGCCAAGCAATGGTACACAAAAGTAAATTCCGGTGAGCTTGCATGGAGCGTCTTTATGTGAGCTCGCATGGAATCGAAATCGTGCGAACAAGGCTATGTCGGCTCTTTCAGCCTAAGCAAAGCCCATTTACTCGATCCGCCGCAGGTCATGTCGAACGACAGCACGTTGTCACCGATTTCCGAAATTTTGCATGCGTACTGGCGGTCTGATCGGTGGTTGCTTCTCGTCGTTGTCGCAGTGGCGCTGATCTCCAGCGCGACCAGCGTCGCAGCGCCCTATGTATTTTCGTATCTCATTGACCGTCTCCCGCGCGGGCGAGACATGTCGGCGCTTGCGTGGGGGTTCGCTGGCTATGCGGTCCTACTCGGTGTAGCCTCCGCATTGCAGCGCATGCTCCAGTATCTCTCCTTTATGACAGCCGAGAACCTGGGCTTCATCGCTGCAACAGGCTTCTTCGATCGCATCCTGAGGAAAACCGCGGCTTTTTTTCTTGAGCACAATCCCGTGGAGATACAGAGTGCGGCCGCGCGCGGGCGTAGCGCGCTGACGGCGTTGCTCCAGCTTGGGACCATCGTCTTCATCCCTGCTGCAACACAACTTCTACTTACGCTCGCTACTCTCGGTGCGCGCCTCAATATCCAGATCGCTGCAATCGTTGTCGTCTATGGGGTAGTCGCGATTACATTGACGTGGAGTTCCACGCGTCGGGCGTACGTGTTCCTGAATCGGGCCAGCGAGGCCCGACAGGAGAATGAGCGTTTCGTTGGCAACGTCATGAACGCCATGGACACTTTGCGCTATTTCGGCAGTCATACATGGATGAGCCAGCGCTTTACAATGAAGGCGCGGGAGGTGCGTGACAACTGGCGAGCCTATGTGTTGCAACGCCTTGCCTACATCGCCGTGCTCGGCCCAGCCGTCGCGCTACAATTTGCGGTCACGCTTTTCCTTCTTATACCTGAATACCAGGTTGGCGCGGTCACCATCGGGGATATGGTGCTATTCAACACGCTTTTACTCCAGCTCAATATGCCATTCGAGATGGTTGCGCGAGCGATCTCTGACGTGGCGCGGTCGCGAGCCGACCTCATCCCTCTAACTAGGCTGTGGGTCGCACCAGAAGAGCGGCGAGCATTTCACGCTCAAGATTTTACCCCCTCCGCTGGCCAGCTATCTTTCGAGGGCATTGGTTATACCTACGACAACGGTCGTGGCGTCACGAACGTCTCGTTTATGGCTGGGCGCGGCGGGATCACCTTCCTTGTCGGTGAATCCGGATCGGGAAAGTCGACAATTTTTAAGCTCGTCTTAAAATCGATTGAACCGGACTGTGGTCGTATTCTGCTAGATGGAACCGATATAGCGGGCATCGATCGCGCGGATTGGTATGCCGCAGTTGCTGTCGTGCCGCAGGACGTGATGTTGCTCAATGAGTCGCTAGCCGACAACATCCTACTAGGACGGCCCCGCAACGAGGTGCGCCTTCGCGCTGCCTCGGAAAAAGCCGCTATTCTCCCCTTTATCGAGGCTTTGCCGGCAGGATTTGACACAGCCGTTGGAGAACGCGGTTTGAAAATTTCCGGCGGGGAGCGCCAGCGTATTGCTATTGCCCGCGCGCTTTATGGCGAGCCGGCGATCCTTCTTCTCGACGAGGCCAGCTCCGCGCTCGACGAACAAACCGAGCGGGACATTATGGACCATATCCGCACTCTAGCCAAAGATGTGACGGTGTTGGCGATCACTCATCGCAGAGGCGTCGTTTCTACAACCGACGTCGTGATCGACCTGACCGACTGCGGCTTGTCAGTGACATAGGCGAAGGGAATGATCAGCCCGGCGCGTTGACTGTCTGCAATTGAGGTTGCATTGCTGGACGAGATGTCTTGGCAGCTCAAGGAGCTACCCACGTCGTAGAGACGATCCTCGGCATCTATGACGGAGTTTGCGACCCCTGCTCCGGTGGACGCGAAATATTCTTGGGCGCCGATTGCCAATATTCGCCCCGACCCCGGGGCTTGGCATTTCGGACAAGCGGCCATCCGCGCCTCGTGGGCGGCAGGCGCTTCGTCGATCGGGTCGTGTTAAGCGCCGCGAGCACCCGACAGTCTGATGGCGCTGGCAACAGTCGACAAGACTCCTGAGTGCTGTCGGAGCCGTCCGTGCAGTCGGTGCTCTCGATGGCCGCGACCGACCGCATCAAAGGCGGCGACGTACATTCTTGTTGGCCAGCGCGAGGCAGCGCGCGATATCATCCGGAAGTGACCCGTGATCACATTGTGCGGCGCTATGACGGGCTTTTACTTGTGCGCAGAGTTCTAAATTTAAGTGGTGCAGTCTCCGGCATCATGAGCATGGCAAAGAGTCCGGCCGCGCTAGCGACAAGCATGTACCAGGCGGGCGCGAGCGCGCTCCCGGTAAGGTGGATCAGCCAGGTGACGACTGGTTGAGCTGTGCCTCCGAAAATCGCTATCGCAAAAGCGTAGATCGTCGCGAAGGCGCCACCACGAATGTTCTTGGGCAAACCTTCGGCCATGCTCACATAGAAGGCGCTATACGGAATCGTTCCGATCAGGGTGAGCGCGCCGAGACCTCCGAGAAGTGCGAGGGCACTGCGGCTCTCTGCAATCCACAAGAATACCGGATAGGTCATCAGCAATGCAGTGACCTGCGGCCATATCATGATGTGCCGACGGCCTGCGCGGTCTGCGAGCCAGCCGCCCAGCAGTGCGGCAGCAATTCCTACCGTATTGCTGATGAGCGTGGTACCAAAGGCGAGAGGCGCGGAAACGTGCAGGGTGTTCAGCGCATAGGTGGTCATATATCCCGTGACATAAGTAATGATCGTGCAGCTGGCCAAGATGACAAATCCCAAGCTCATGATTCGGCGAGCGGCAGGCGATCTCCCTACAGGTTGCATGACTAGAGCCGGCGCCTCGGGGCGGTGCAACGTTTCGGGCAGGCCGCTCCGGAACCAAAGTCCGAAGGGTAACGTAGCGGCGCCGAGCAACAGCGCGATCCGCCATCCGTACGCATTGAGTGCCTCGCTCGTCATGGTGAGGGAGAGTATTACTCCAACGAGCGCTCCGGCCGTCGCAGCGATCTGTTGGCTGGCGGGTTGAAACGAGACAGCAAGACCGCGTCCTTCGGTCGGGGCCGCTTCCATCAAATACGCGGTCGTCGGACCAACCTCACCGCCCAGCGCGAAGCCCTGCACTAAACGTGCGAAAATGACCAGCAGCGGAGCGGCAATTCCTATTGTCTCGTACGAGGGCGTAACAGCCAACAACAGGATCGCGGCGCTCATCATGGCAAAGCTGGCGGTCATCGCGGGCCGGCGGCCGGCCCGATCCGAATACGAGCCGAGCACGATGGCCCCGATCGGTCTGGTCACAAAACCCGCGCCGAAGGTTGCGAGCGACAGCATGAGGCTGGCGAACGGGTCGCTTGCCGGGAAGAACGCTTGGCCGATCTGGATTGCGAAAAAGCTATAGGTCCCGAAGTCGTAGAATTCGAGAATATTGCCGATCGTTGCACCCAAAACGGCGCGGCGGGTTAAGCGTTGGTCTGCGGCATCGAGGACCGAGTCCGGCTTCTCCTGAGTAAATTGCTTGGCCATCCTCGATCCGTGTGAAGCGCGATCGCTGGCCTGAGCATTTCGACCAGTCAGGGCGCGCACGTTCCACTCCACTTGCCGCACACGTCTCTACCTTGATGATCTGGCACGGCTAGTGCGCCAGTCCACATTTAGACTGAAGCGTTGTCAGGACGAAGCTCATGATAACGTGTGCAATAAAAATGCCTGCCTCTTGCGACCCCATTGAACCCTTGAACTGATCGCGCCCTTGCCAGCAAAGACAAATAAGAGAACCCGCCGCAGTTGTCGCGCGGCCCCAGACATTGCGCTGCTGTGCAGTGGCGGGTTTGCGACAAAATTGGCGGGCGCCGAACAGGTGGCGCCTGCTCTGATCTTGCGATCGCAGCCGTCAGGTAGCAATCGGCGACGACTCCGCACCAAAGGTGCGATCGGACAAGCTCGAGTTGCTTCAACCGTCGCATCTCGGTCGGCAGCAATCCGTGGTACTTCCTTTTCCAGTTGAAGTAGGTCGCCTAGCTGACTCCGGCCCTGCGGCAGATCTCCGCAACCGCAACCGTTTGAGAATGAACGCCTTCTTGGAAAATTTTGAGGCCTTCATCAACTGTCGCTCCTCCCAGCCGAGAGGATTCGGCGGCGAAAGCTCTAGCCAAAAATGTCCAGTTTGCCGGCCTCAGATCACTTGAATCGCACGCAGCGTCAGGTTGTATCTCAGATAGGTGGGACGGTCACCGACCACGCGAAGGCTCTCCAACGACCGACACGGATTGCGAATGTCTCAACTCTTAGGCTCACGCCGCGGGAATCCCGTCATCAGCGAAAAGCAGGGCGGTTTGGACGGTCTCAACGCTCTTCATTAGCAATGGTGGCGGTGTTGTTCACCCGATGCAAGCCCCTTCCGCCTTCGAATGCACCTGGGAGCACCAACACGACGCCATTACGCAAGTGGAGGCTTGCGAATTGCCGATGCTGATCTCTCGTTACGAACGCGGCTGCGCCTTCAAACGCGGTTATGAGCCATCGCCTTTAAGGCGGGATAGCTTCAATCTCACAAGCGGTGAAATCCTCCCCTGACCTCGACGCGAGCGTGCCAAGCGATGCTCTTATCGATCGAGCGGAGCTGGAGCTCTGCACCGATTGAACAACTTTAACAAACGACTAACATTTGATGAACGAAACGGCAGCCATGATGACCAGCGAATCTATCGTGATTTTGGGCGGCGGGTCGGCAGGATGGATGACTGCCGCCTATCTCAAAAAAGCGTTGAGGGGTGTCGATATCGCGCTTATCGAGTCTGCTAACGTTGGCACCATTGGGGTTGGTGAAGCCAGCTTCAGCACAATGAAATTATTTTTTGATTATCTTGGCCTTGATGAATCGGAATGGATGCCACCGTGTAATGCTACCTATAAGCTCGCGATCAAATTCACCAATTGGACCGCTGGGGGCGGTCATTTCTATCATCCGTTTCAACGCTATGAGGTCATAGACGGAAACAATCTTGGCGAATGGTGGTTACACCTAAAGCCTAATGAGGCACCATTCGATTCCGCCTGCTTTAGCACCCCCTCTCTATGCGAGAACAACAGATCTCCAAGATACTTGAATGGTGAAGTCTTCGATCACAAGGTCAAAACCACCTTCAATTTTGCTAGCGAGGCGCCGCCAAATACATTCCTGTCTGATCACCGGTTGCAGTACCCTTATGGGTATCATTTTGAAGCCAGTCTGCTCGCGAGCTTTCTTAAGAATTATGCGACGGCGCTTGGCGTTCGGTGCATCAAAGACGATGTCGAAGACGTGCTTCTCTCGAGTGATGGTTCGATCGATTGTCTCAGGACGCGCAGAAATGGGGCAGTGAAAGGATCGCTTTATGTAGATTGTACCGGTTTTCGCGGTCTCCTCATCAACCAGGCACTCAAGGAACCGTTCGTTTCGTTCCAAGACGTCTTGCTGAACGACCGCGCGATAGCGCTGCAGGTCCCCTACCAAGCCGACACATCAAATATCCAGCCCTTTACCTCAGCCACTGCTTTACCGTCCGGCTGGGTGTGGAATATTCCTCTCTATAATCGCGTGGGGACCGGCTACGTCTATTGCAGTCAGTTCATCTCTTCCGAGCAAGCTGAATCTGACCTTCGCGCACATTTAGGTCCGCGCGCGAAAGATTGCATCGCAAATCACATCAAGATGCGAATCGGCCGTTGCCGCAATTCTTGGGTCAAAAACTGCGTCGCAATCGGTTTGTCCTCCGGTTTCGTAGAGCCACTAGAGTCGACCGGGATTTTCTTCATTCAGTTCGGCATTGAGGAGCTCCTACGTCATTATTCAGGTTCCACGACGGACCCGGACGTAGTGGCCGACTACAATAGGATCATTGCCGATTGCATCGATGGGGTGCGCGACTTTCTTGTCCTTCATTATCGCGCTTCTGATAGGGCTGACACGCCGTTTTGGAAGGCGACAAAGGAGATCTCTGTACCTTCCTCGGTGGATCAACGTCTTGCACTTTGGAAAAAGCGGCTTCCGAACGAAAGGAGTATCAACTCGTGTTATCACGGCTTCGAATTCTACTCGTATTCTGTGATGCTGCTCGGGTTGCATTATCGACCCGTGAATAGCTTGCTTACTCTGCGGCACTCTAACGTAAGCGCTGCCGTAGCGGCATTCCAAGCAGTGCGGGATCGGACAGCCGAGTTAGTCCGCACATTGCCGAGCCATTTGGAGTATCTTCAGCATCTTCGGCGAGCGAGGAACTGAACTGGACTCCTGATTTTCGACCAGCGGATTAGGTGGTGCGGATGCCGTTCAATTTTGATAACGAGCGGACCACGAAGAGGAACGGCGGAACTCAATCTCTCCATGCCGCCCGGCTCGTTGGTCATGATCAAGGAGGGCCGCGAGTGCCGACGCAACATCGTGAACAACGAAACCAACATGTTGGCGCCGACATCTGCATTCGTGGCAGCGATGCTGCTTCTTGGGCGAGTTGCACAATAGAAGAAATGCCGCTCGATCATCGCCTCTACCCGTTCCGACCGCCGATTCCGCTTTGGACATACCCAGGTCGTACTCTGCGGCAGAGCTTCGTGGCCCCGGCGGAAGCCCTGCCATGGCGGCCTACCCCAGCAGCCATTTCGCCACGGACCGGACCGCTCATGGGTTCCGGGGCGGCATAAGCTATGCCAAGAGGTGAGGCCCCCTTGGCCGCCTCAGTCAGGACGGTTGAACGGGCGAGTAATCATGGCTTTTGAGACACAGCATCCAGTATTCGAGGCCTTGCGCGAGCGTCTATTATTGGGCCATTGGCTACCCGGCACAGCCTTGAAGCCTGCCGATATTGCCGATGAGCTTCGCGTCGGCATTTCGCCCGTACGAGAGGCTTTGATACGGCTGACTGAGCGCGATGTGGTGCAAAATGTCGACCACAAGGGATTCAACGCCAGGCCGATCGACCCACACCAAGCCATCCTGTTCTGCAATATGCTGTCGCAAATGTATGTCGATAGCATCAGCGATTTCACCAAGGCGAAGCTGATCGACGAAGTGGCGGCAAGCTTCTGCGGTGAAATTAATCCCATTTACGCAAGCAATGCGGATCCCGCCAAGCTCTTCTTGAAAGTAGGCGAGTGCTATCGGCGCGCGTTGCTGGTCAAACAGCATCGCCACATTGCGGATCACGTCGCGGACGTCGTTTATGTCTACCTTTCACGCGCCATGGGAACGCGTACGTACTACAGCGATTTGCTTGTCGAAAGCCAAACTATTAGTGCGTTGATGGTCGAAGGGCAGCACAAGGCCGCGGCCCGTGCCATTCAGGGCTTTTTCAGACGCCGGGTCACGGAAGTTATGCGAGCACAGGCGAGGCTCTCGCGGATGCCGACCACGACAAATCTAGCACGGAGTCATGTGAACTTATCACGGCCCGGCGGTGCGTAATTGCTATGATCGTCGTGTCCGACGCGAGTTGCCGAAGTTCGTCGAAGATTCCGCGCTCAGTCTGCTCGTCCAGTCCGGAACTGGCCTCGTCGAGGAGCAACAGCCGGGGCCTTGCGATGAGTGCACGGGCGATCGCAAGGCGCTGCCTCTCGCCGCCGCTTAGCAATTGGCCCCGTTCGCCGACGCGGTAGTCCAAACCGTCCCGCAAGGAGGTCACCTTATCAGCCAGATGGACGCATTCTAGCGCGTGGAACACGTCCGCATCGGAAAACGGGCGGCCCAGCAGAACGTTTTCGCGGATACTCAGATTCATCATCATGGGCTCTTGGGGCACGTAACCTACCTGCGCCAAGTAATCTTCCGGATCGATCGTGGCCAGGTCCAGGGAGCCAACGCGTACCAGGCCGCTGTAGCCTTGATGCATTTTTAGCAGGAGTTGCATAAGCGTCGACTTGCCAGCGCCCGACCGTCCGATGATGAAGTTGATGACGCCGGGCTTGAACTCGCCCGTTATCCCAGAGAGAAGCGGCGAGGCGGCTCGCTCATAACCAAACGAAAGCGCGCTGATGGAAATGGTGAGTGAGCCCGATATCGGCATAGTACGCTTGAGCATAGCGGGTCGTGCCGCTGGGGCATGTGCATCAAGCAGCGCCTGCAGCGGTCCGGCCATGCCGCGCGCAACGATGATGTCCCGAATTGACATGCCGATAAGCTCGAACGGCCGGTTCAGTTGAACCAGGATCATGCTCACCATGACGAGCCCACCTATCTCGCCTGACCGCTCATAGAGCCACAGCGAAAGCCCCAAGATCGAGGCATACTGAACGAACAAGAGGGTGGCTTGCAAAGCGCCATAGCGCAATCGGACACCATAGAACCTGAGCCAGGCTCGGCGCGTGGCGGTGGTCTGGCGATCATACAACTCAGCGATCCAGGGTTGAGCGCGAAACACCCTGATCGAAACGATGTTTTCGATTGCATTTCCTAAAACGTTCGAACCCTCGTTACTTGAGGCCTGCGCCTGAGCCTGATACATCTTTGTAACGCTATTGCTTTTCCACGTTATCAGTACGAGGACGGCGCCGTAGGCTACGACGAACAGCGCCACAAACCAATTGGCGGCTCCACCGACGGCAAGGAACGAGAACGCAACATCGGCGACCCCGCCCATCAGCACCATCAAATAGAGCTGGATGTAGATCTTATTGGACTGGTGCCAACTCTCTACCATTGCCGAAATCTTGCTCGGATTGTTTTGAGCAAACAGCGATCCCTCGGCGCTCACCAGAGCGGCCATGATCTTCTTGCTGGAGAGATTACGAACGTCCTGTTCGAGCCTGTTCGACAGAACCGCCTTGACCTCCTGCAAGCACCGAGCAAGCGCGGCCGTAACGGCAAACAGCAACAACAAACTGAACGTATAAAGCGGCGGCGCGCTGGCCAGCCGGGCGACGGCCCGTGAGAACAAGAGCGGCCCGGCGACCGTGCAGGCGGACGCTGCAATGGTCGTGAGCAGGAAGCCCACGACAAGAAGGCGAGAAGATTGCAAGCTCGTCTTGATGATGTCCCATTGGAGCGGGGGTAAGAGCGGCTTACCCGAGTTCATGAAGGTCCATCCAATCGGCAACAGCGCAGACACGAACGAGTGCAAACGCTGAGTCGTAAGACAAATTGTCGATAGCAGAACGGAGGAGATCGGGGGAGATCAAGCCGTGTCGATACAATGCACTACGCTCGACACGTGACGCCAAGGTACCATATTCGTACCGCATTAGCATGTCGCGCCCGGCACCTTTGCCAACACGATAATAGATCTCGTCGGGCAAGTCTTCCCGGAAGGCCTCGCGCTCAAGTGCACGATCAATTCCATTTGAGTGGTGATGTCGGCGAGCCGTGAGGAGACCCGCCTTGATGAGCGGCCAGAACACAAAGGCCTTTCGCTCTTCTACCGCAATGTCTCGCAGTGCGATGCGATTGAGCTCCGCATTACGCATGCCGAAGAACTGAAACAGTCGCGTCGTCGGCAGGTGGCGTAGGGACCTGGCGCCAGGTACGAGCTCTGCACGGATATCCGGCCGCACTGATGCGACAGGCGACTGCGGAAATCGAAGATCACCGAACATATGCCGGCGTAAGTCTCGGCTGCTCTGACCGGTGATCACGTCGCGAAGAACACGCCAAAAAGACGCTCGAGCCTGAATCGCAAGGCCGGCGAGCTCACGCAATGCCTCTCCTGGCGATCGGGATTCGGCAAGTAGCTCTCTGGCCATCGTCAAGCGGCGCATTCTGAGAAATAGTTGATCGCCTCCATCTCCTGTGAGCACCAAGCGCGATCCTGCAGCCTGCGCAGCCTCGTGAAGTTGAGCCGTTGTGGCGATTGTGGCGGCTAGCTTACAAGGTCGCGGCGTTGGAGCCAGCAATTCTGACGATAGGTGGGTCATCGACGAGCGAGCATTCGCTTCGACATAGGTTGGCGCGCCGCCCACCTGCTCGGCTAGTGCGGCAAAAAAGAAGCGTTCGTCACCATTGACGTCCGTCTCTGAGTAGCTGTTCAGGAGGGAGAGGGGCCTATCTCGATGGAGGTCGGCCGCAGCCAACGCCACTACCGACGAATCAAGGCCCCCGGAACATTCAATGCTGAAAGCACCGCCGTAGCGGCGCGTTTTGTGAGCGACGCTCGCCGAGATCAATTGGCGAAAGCTGGCCACGTCATCCTCGAAAGAGACCGCCGACGCGTTGAGCCTAGCCACGGCGCCCGCCAGAAAATCGACTTGCCGAAAGGTGCCACTTGAGACGATGAGCGCCGCGCCACTCAGTAGCTCGAAAATCCCACACAACCCTGTTTCCGGGGTCAACCAGGACGCGTTGCATATCAGGCCGGTCAAATAGCCAAAGTTGAAGGCGCGGCGTTGCGCCAAGGCGGCATCTGGCAGCTTCAGTCCTGCCCAGCACTCAATCACATCATGTCTGACCTGGTAGAAGATGGAGATTTCCGAGAAAGGGGGGCGTACGATCGCGATGCCACTTGGCGCGCGAACAATGAAAGCCGCATCGCCAGCGTACCGCTCCTGCAGCAGAGCCACAATCTCCGGCAGAGACGTGCCTTTGAAGTGTGTTGGTTCCAATTGAGTCGGCATGCCGGTGTCGGCGTCAACAATATCGTTGAGCACCGTGATTTCCACGCGGCCGTTTACAACGATGGTGGCAAGCTCCTTGGCTGAATCCAAGAGCCAATCTGCATTGAGTCTCATTTCTCGAATCTCAAGATGACGCTGTACTCCTCCACAGCACGCTTCGCGTCGTTCAAAATGAGATCGCCAGATTGCAGCCAGGCGTGGGCTCTGAAAGGTGGCTGCTTCACACCCACGAGGAGCTCGAGCGATGCGATGTAGGGATAGAAAAAGAGATACCCACCCACGGAATCCTCAAGACAGCGCGGGCGGCGGAACCGAAGATTACGCAGATGTTGGAATACGCTGGCGTAGTAATGGATTGTTTCGACTCCCACGGACACCGGTGCCGTACCGCGACGCGAGGCACGTAAAAAGTCGAGTTGACGAACGATGGTCTGGCCGCGAACGACGCGAGCAGCATGAGCCGCACGCGCATAGTGCCACACCAGATGGAGGGGTGGGAAAAAGGCTGGCGGTGAACTCAGGCAATCGCGCAACTTTGCCGTCGTCTCGGTTAGCCGTTCACGCTCCTCCGGACAAGCTACAGATGTGGTAGCCATGCTGTAACGATTGGATTGCAGGTCGAGGCTGATCCAACGCCCGTTAGACCACGCATGAAATATGTCGCTCACAGCAGCGATCCCTTGCCCACTGCGCCCTCAAACTGATGGGATGGGCCGAAGCCCATCCCATCAAGACGATCCGCGTCAATCGGAATCATCCATGTAATAATAATCGCCGGTCGTGTGTTCTGCGCGCCACGAACCCCCAAAGCCTTTTGTGAGCTCGGTGGCGTCCCCGACGTCCTGCACCGTGTCATTGATAGCGGTGTCATTGATAGCGGTTGTATTCATCCACTTTCTCCAGAGTGACCGGCATATCGCCAGCGCGCGGAAGCTAGCATCGTGACATAAAATAGGGCTTTTATTTTTTGAGTATGATGTCGACCGATTCGAAAAATAGTTTGACGTTGCGGAGGATGCGGGATTTGGGCGACGAGGCAATTAGGTGGCGCGTTTGCGGCCAGCGGCCGAAGGAACGATGATTCAATCACCTATGATCATACGTACCCTGAGCCTTCCAGGATTAGTCCGAGGGGAAGGTTTCATCGCCAGGTTTCATCAACAGTCGCGTCTTACAAATTCCAATAGGCGTTAACCGCAGGTCTCACGCACCCTCAGGCTCAATCCAGGTTGAAGTTGCGGAAGTCCGCAATCGTCTTGTGATCGGGAGCGAGCCGACCCATCAGCCATATCACCTCGACATTGCGCCCGGCCTCTCGTTCTGGCCGCCGGCTCGACTGCCCCCGGTTTAGATAGCCGCAATGTAAAGCTTGAGGAGCATCGAGGGATGGTACGACGGCCGACCGGTGGCCGCCGGCTCCGCAACCTCAAGGCTCATCTCAGCCAAACCGAGCGCATCGACAAGTACGTCGATCACGCGAACCGGGTTGCTCTCGTCAATCAAGTCATCGAGGCATTCGGGCGCCGCGTCCGCTCCCACGATCTGCCTCTTCATGAAGCGCCTCATCAATTCCCTTAAAGACTCCCAGGGGATCGTAGCAGCAGCCCAGTGTTTTCGCTGCCAGGACGCGTTGCGGACTTTAGCCAGTAAGCGAGTCAGTAACGAAGCCTTAGGTTGGCACAACAGATGTAGTGAACTCCACGTAGGAGGGCTCCCAACGTCATCGAAAGCGCGTTCGTGTGCGCCAAAGGGCGTCGAACAAGATCGCCCTCAGCATGATCTTCAACTCGCGTCGTCTCGATGGGGACAACCGCGGCCGAAACTCTCCCCGGTGTAAATTTGCCGACGGAATCAGCGTCGCCAGACCGCAAACTCAATCCAACGCCGCCTGGCGCCTTCCGGCACCAAGATTCGGCGCCAGCTCTTTAACCCACGATAAGTCGCACTTTGGATCGAAAGACAAGTAATCGCAAGTCAGTTCTTCACCCGGTTGTACGTCACAGGCTGTGAAAATTCGGCAATGATCGTCATGATATGTGTTTGGCTGACTGCTGTGATTCATGAAACGGGCATTGTCAGCATTGTACTCTACAACACCATCATCAACATCGAGGTCTCTTGGATAGGCATGCTTGTCAAGTAAAGCTTGAAATGTTGGAGGTAAAGTTTCGTACTGTTCAGGCGTCACGGCAATATCAACGATTGGATTATGAATCCAAATTAATGTATCTTTAGGTAGAAGAGTAGCAGAGAAAAGTCCAATACCGCCAAACTGGTCTGGCTTCAAAATGGTTTCAACAATCAACATTGAGATATCTCCAAACGAACACCCAGCAAGCTAACTGACCTGAGCCCCGCAAATCTTCTGCAAGAATTGGTAGGGTCGTTTAATCGCGCCTCCGCCACAATTTCGATTTTTCTTCGATCTCTGCACTTTTTTCGGCGCTGCTGCTGTCGGATCAGGATCTCAGCGAACTCGATCGGCGAGCGTCGGTGGCGTAGTTGGGAAGGTCTATGCACTGCTCTCAGGGGTTTCAGCGACTATCTGCCTCAAAAAAATAAGAAGGGCATTGCTGGCGGAGGCGCTGGATGTCAAGAGCTATAACCAGGACACGAGCGGTGGCGGCAACGTCGGGCAGCACTGGCTCAGCTGCGGAAGTCATCGGTCGGCGCTAAAGCGATGGAGATCGCGCTCGGTATCCCGACCATTGCTGATCCCGAAGATACGGCACTGATAGACTCCAGGCGGATCGACGACGCCGCTGCGCAGCGCGGCGTTGGCCAGAGGAGCTTTCTGCGGAAGGCCACGACCAGCATGTGCATCTGGGGCTGATGGACGCCGACCAATCGTCTGCCTCGCAGTCAGCTCAGTCGACCCGGGGTTGCAATGGAGCGCAGGAAACAGCCTCTTTCGCCGAGGATGCTTCCCTTACTTTCGGGGCTTGAGGAGGCCCTTCTCGAGGGCAATGCCGCCAAACGTACCGGCAAGAACACCGTTGGCTTTCTTCGCAGCTTTGGCCGCTGGCTCTTCGCAAATAACAAAGAACCGATGGCTGTTCGGCTCAAAGAGGAGTCGCTGAGCGATGATGCACGCAAGTTCATCGGGACGGGTGGCACTCATCTGCACCACCCAGAACTTCGCCGAGCTCGCAAGAGTCGCGGGAGCAAACTATCGTCCATTAACAACCCGATACCAGAGCTATCTGGACGGGCTCCTAGCGTCGGGAGTGTTCCTCGGCGTCTACATTCGTGGATGATGGATGAGCCGAACGTCGTTGGGCCCTCCCGGCCCCAAGAGGGCGGTGTAGCGCTCGCCGCGAATGTCATATTGTTTTACCGGCTGCGCAGCGTCCGGCAAGAGGCCCCAGCGGCCGAGCTTCGAGACCATCGTGTGCGGGGCGGGTTGGGTGCCGTGCGAAAAGCCCTCGGGAACGGCGAATGATGCAGCATAAATCTCGCGGACCGCGGGGG
>NZ_PSRT01000067.1 GCF_004212635.1 Bradyrhizobium genosp. SA-3
CGTAGCGGCGGGTGAGGGCTTTCTCCTCTTGGGGATTGTCCCATTGTGGAAGCACCCTCTCCCCAACCCTCTCCCGCAAGCGGGAGAGGGGGCGCACCTCCGCCCTGGCAGCGATCAAGCCGCATTTCACCGCACTTGGCACTGTTACGCGCTCACCTTACTGCGACCGCTGCACGGCCGGCTTCTCGCTCTGACGCCTGGCCGCCGACAGGTTGTGCGCGGTGTTGATCAGCGCGATGTGGGTCAGCGCCTGCGGGAAATTGCCGGTCTGGCGCCGCGCCACGGAATCGTATTCCTCCGCCAGCAGCCCGACATCGTTCGCAATCCGCACCACGCGATCGAACAAGACTTGCGCCTTGTCGAGATTGCCCGACAGCACATGGGCATCGGCCAGCCATAGGCTACAGGCCAGGAACGCGCCTTCGAGCGGCGGCTGCTCCGCCGGCAGCTCGCGCGGATCGTGCCGCAGCACGAAGCCGTCGCGCATCAGGCATTTCTCGACAGCAGCGATGGTGCCGCAGATGCGCGGATCGGTCGCCGGCAGGAAGCCGACCGCCGGCAGCAGCAGCACGCTGGCATCGAGCAGCTTCGAGCCGTAGGACTCGACGAAGGTGTTTTGGTCGGCATCGAAGCCGTAGTTGCAGACGTCGCGATGAATGGCCTCGCGCAAGGCCTGCCAGTGCAGCAGCGGCGCCTTGAAGCCGAAGGTCTGCGCACTCTTGATGCCGCGATCGAAGGCGACCCAGGTCATGACTTTGGAGAAGACGTAGTTTTTGGGCTGGCCGCGCCGCTCCCAGATGCCGTGATCGGGCCGGTCCCAGACCTCGGCGAGATGATTGAGCACCGCGCATTCCAGCGCCCAGCTCTCCTCATCGAGCTTGAGCTTGGCCATGCGCGATTGATGAAATACATCGATCAGCTCGCCATAGACGTCGAGCTGGAGCTGCGCATGCGCGGCATTGCCGACGCGCACCGGCCGGGCGCCCTCATAGCCATCGAGCCAGCCTGCCTCCCATTCCAAGAGCCGCCGATGGCCCCAGATGCCGTACATGATCTGCATGTTCGAGGGCGAGCCGGCGGCGGCGCGCAAGAGCCAATTGTGCCAGGCCAGGGCTTCCTCGGTATAGCCCGAGTTCATCAGCGCAAGCAGCGTGAAGGTGGCATCGCGCAGCCAGCAGAAGCGATAGTCCCAGTTCCTGCTGCCCCCGAGCTTTTCCGGCAATGAGGTGATGGGTGCCGCCACGATGCCGCCGGTCGGAGCGAAGGTCAGCGCCTTCAGCGTGATCAGCGAACGTACGATGAGATCGTGATAGCCGCCATCGCGGGTGCAATGGCTGCACCAGTCGTGCCAGAATCTTTCGGTCTCCTGGAGCGCGATCTCCGGGTCGATCGGCGCCGGCGGCGCGATATGCGAGGGCCCGTAGGTCAGCACGAAGGGTATGGTCTCGCCGGCCCTCACCTCGAAGTCAGAAACCGTGGTCAGATCCTCGCCGCGGGTCTCGACAGGCGTGCGCAGCACAATCATGTCCGGGCCGGCGATTGCCATCAGGGAATGGTCGATCCGCCGCACCCAGGGAATGTCGGTGCCGAAGCCGAAGCGGATGACGAGCTGCATCCGCATCTTCACCGCGCCGCTGATGCCGCGGACCAGCCTCACGATGTCGGACGCCTTGCCGCGTGGCGGCATGAAGTCGATCAGCAAGACGGTGCCGCTCTTCGTCTCGATGCGGGTTTCGAGGATGAGTGAATTACCAATATAACGGCGCGACGTAGCGGTGACATCCACGCTCGGTGCGATCAGCCAACGGCCGTTCTTGTGCGTGCCGAGGATCGCGGCAAAGCAGGCATCGGAATCGAAGGCCGGCCAGCACAGCCAGTCGATCGAGCCGTTGCGCCCGACCAGCGCCGCGGTCTCGCAGTCGCCTATCAGCGCATAGTCCTCGATCCTCTGAGACAATGTCGTGCGAGCCTGAGAAGCCCCGGCGGTTCAACTCCCGCCGGTCAATGAACGTTCCCGCGTTGCTGCCTTCAAAGCCGTGAGATCGACCTTGGAGGCGATCTTGTCGATTGTAACAGGAAGCCGCTGGCGCCAGTTCGGATGCTCGTCGATCGTGCCGGGGATGTTGGGCTGATCGATCACGCCGAGCAGATCCTCCAGCGACACCGCGAGCAGCCGCGATGGCGTGCGCGACAGGAAGGCGAGCACGGAATAGAGATCGTTGGCGTTGATGCCGTTCTGGCGCAAAATCTCGTCGAGCCTGCCGAGCGCGTCCCAGCGCGCCTGCTCGCTTTCGCCGGGATCGATCCCGAGCGAAAGCTTCATCTTGAGGTCGCTGAAGGAGCGCCAGCCGGCATAGGTCGACAGGTCGTGCGTATTAAGCGTAACCAGCGCATTGGGCCGGTAGTGGTCGATGTTACGGAAATGGCCGGCATCGTCGCGCTCGAACATCATGACGAGGTAGGACCAGATGCCGAAATCCTGCATCGTCTCGCGGAAACCTTCCGGCACGGTGCCGAGATCCTCGCCGATCACGATGCATTTATGAGCCGCGCTCTCGCACGCCACCGCCGCCAGCAGCGCCTCGAACGGCATCTGCACATAGGCGCCGTTGTCGGGCTTGAAGCCGCGCGGCACCAGATAAAGCCGCTTCAAGCCGAGCACGTGATCGAGCCTGATGGCGCCTGCATGGCGCATCGAGGCCGCGAGCATGTCGGCGAACGGCACGAAGGATTGGGCTTCCAGGCCGCCCGCGTTGAAGCCGGCAAGACCCCAGTCCTGGCCGACGGTATTGAGCACATCGGGCGGCGCGCCGACGGCGAGATGGCGCGAAATCGCCATCTGCTCGTTCCAGGCATCGAAACCATTGGACTGCACGCCGACGGCAACGTCGAGGTAGAGCCCGACCGGCATGCCGAGCTGGCTGGCCAGCTCCTTGGCCGCATGCAACTGGCTGTCAGCCGTCCATTGCACGAATTCGACGAACTCGACATCGCGCTTGTCGGGCCCATTGCGCAGCGCAGCGCATTTCGCATCGTCGGGCTTTTGCCATTCCACCGGCCATTCCCACCATGGCACGGTGAAGCGATGACGCAGCACTTCGAAGCAGGCAAAGCGGGACAACAGCGGGCCGCGGGCGGCACGGAAGGCGTCAAACTCCCGGCGGCGCGCTTCGCTCGCGCTCGTCACGAAGCTGTTGAAGGCGGCGCGTAGGCCCAGCCATTTCAACGCCGCCATGTCCGCGTACGGCACACGGTCGCCCTCGCGCAGCCGCGCGGCGGTCGCTGCGGCATCCGGCACGAGGTCGGGCGCAAATTCCGGGATCGCCGCGACGTCGATGTAGAGCGGATTGAGAAACAGCCGGCTGTTCGGCGAATAGGGGCTGCAATCGGCGGGGTGGTCGTCGAACAGCACATGCAACGGATTGAGCCCGACGCCGTCGGCCCCCAATTGCTTGGCGAGCCGGACGAGATCGGCCAGGTCCGTGAAGTCACCGATACCCCAATTGCGGTTGGAGCGGACGCTGTAGAGCTGCACGGCAAGCAGCCAGCCGCGGTCGAAATCGCCGCCAAAGGCGCGCTCGGGCGCCACGATCATCGGCACCTCTTCCGTCGCACATTCGGCATCGGTCAGCGTCAAACGGTGATAGCCGAGCGGCAGGCCGGCCGGCCAGGCGATCACGGGCTCGCGCGTCTCGCCTTGCGCGATCAATTTGCCATTTGCGGTTAATTTCCATTGCAGCGGTGGCGCACCGATGGCCGCCAATTCCGTCCGCGGATGCCCCAAGGCACGCACCACGACCGGCCCGCCGACGAAGCGGTAAACCCGCTTCTCGGGCAGGGCGTCGAGGATGGATTTGAGGGCCACGGGGTCGGTCACCCGCAGCTTGCCCAGGGCATCGATGAATTCGGACTGGACGCCCTTGATCCGGGCTTGAGTTATGAGATCCATTCGGCACGCAGCTTGCAAGCCACCCTTTTGCCGGGGGCATCGATTTAACGAGGCAGCGAAAGACGTTAGTCGGGCTTAACTCACAAACCGCGCCTGCCGTTCCCCGCCGGAACTAATGACACACAAGCGGCTTTTTATATAGGTATCAAGCGTAGGTTCCCGACAAGGGAAACGGGCCCCTGCTTTCTTGTCAATGGCATCACCGTGAACAAGACAATTCAAACTGTCGAAAGTGCCGCAGCCGGCAGCGCTTTCCTCATCGAAGACGTCTATCCCTTGATCGATGGCGGCCGCTTCGCCGTGAAGCGGATCGCGGGCGACCGGGTCGAGGTCTGGGCCGACATCTATCGCGACGGCGATGCCGTGATCGGCGCCGCGCTGCTGTGGCGCCGCGAGCAGGACCGCGAATGGCAGCGTGAGCCGATGAGCCATCATGGCAATGACCGCTGGTCGGGCGCCATCGTCCCAACCGCGGCCGGTCAATACATCTACGCCATCGAAGCCTGGACCGACGAGTTCGCCACCTGGTCCCACGGCGTCGCGCGCAAACAACGCTCCGGTGCGGACCTCACCCTCGACGCGATCGAGGGCGCCGGCCTCTTGACCAAGGCGCATGGCGCACGGCAAGACGCAGCAGTGGTCATCATCAGGCAGTGCGAGGACTATCTGCAGAGCGGCGACGTCGGCCCGCTGCTCGCAACCGAGCTCGGCGAAGCCATGGCCGAGAGCCAGTCGCGGCCCGACCTCACCCGCTCGGCCCTTTTTCCGCTGATCATCGACCGCGACAAGGCGCGCTTTGGCGCCTGGTACCAGATGATGCCACGCAGCCAGAGCCGGATTCCCGGCCAGCATGGCACGCTTCGCGACTGCATCGCCCGCGTGCCCGACATCGCCGCGATGGGTTTTGACGTGCTCTACTTCACGCCGATCCACCCGATCGGCCACACCCGCCGCAAGGGCCGCAACAATGCGCCGGTGGCGAATGCAGGCGATCCCGGCTCGCCCTATGCGATCGGGACGATGGAAGGCGGCCACGATGCGCTGCATCCCGAACTCGGCACGATCGAGGATTTCCGCGCATTGGTTGCGACCTGCCTGGAATACGGCCTCGAGCTCGCGCTCGACTTCGCCGTGCAATGCTCGCCGGACCATCCCTGGCTGACGCAGCATCCGGAATGGTTCAAGTGGCGGCCGGATCGCTCGGTGCGGACGGCGGATGGCCCCTATTCGGACATTATCATCCCGGATTTCAATTCCATCGACAGGGCTGGGCTGTGGAACGCGTTTCGTGATGCCATGCTGTTCTGGATCGACCATGGCGTGACCATCTTCGCCATCGACAATCACGACACCGCGCCGTTTCCGTTCTGGGAATGGCTGATCCGCGACATCCGCCGCCGCCACCCCGAGGTGATCCTGTTCTCCAAGACCTTCGCCCGGCCGAAGCTGATGAAGGGCCTCGCCAAGCTCGGCTTTGCGCAGTCCTTCACCTATTTCCCTTGGCGCACCTCGCGGTGGGAGCTGGAGCAATATCTCGGCGAACTGACGCGCTATCCCGAACGCGACTTCTATCGCCCGAACCTGTTCGTCAACACAGCCGACTTGCTGCCCTATCACCTCCAGAGCGGCGAAGCCTGGGCGTTCAAGTCGCGCCTTGCGTTGGCCGCGACGCTGTCGGGCAATTACGGCATCTACAGCGGCTTCGAGCTCTTGGAGCACGAGGCGATTCCCGGCCGTGAAGAATATCTGGATTCCGAAAAATACCAGATCAAGCAGCGCGACTGGGACAAATCCGGCAACATCAAGCCCTACATCACCGCGCTCAATCGCGTCCGCAACGAGAATGCGGCGCTCCGGCAGACGGCCAATTTGCGCTTCCTCGGCGTCGAGGATGGCGAATCCATTGCCTTCGCCAAGGAGGCCGCCGAGCCCGCCAACACCGTCATCGTCGTAATCGCGCTGTCGCGCCATGTGCGCGAATTCTGGCTGCCGCTCGGCGACGTCACCGTTGACGCCGGCGGGCAGCGACACCATGTGACGGCACTCGAAAACCTCCTCACCGGCGAACAGTCCCGCATCGAATGGGGTGGGGTCAGGTTGCGTATCGATCCCGAGCGCGATCCGGCGCTCTTGTTCCGCTGCCTGGCGTAAGGGTTCACGCCATGAATGTTCTGTCTTCCGTCGACACCAAGAAAGCCGAGGCTGCCGAGATCGTGGACGAGCTCTGGTACAAGGACGCCATCATCTACCAGCTCCACGTCAAGGCGTTTGCCGACAGCAACAATGACGGGATCGGCGACTTCGCCGGGCTGACCGAGAAGCTGCCCTATCTCCAGGAGCTCGGCGTCACCGCGCTGTGGCTGCTGCCGTTCTACCCCTCGCCCGGCCGAGACGACGGTTACGACATCGCCGACTACGGCGCGGTCAATCCCGATTTCGGGACGATGAAGGATTTCAAGCGCTTCATCCAGGAGGCGCAGAAGCGGGGCCTGCGCGTCATCACGGAGCTGGTCGTCAACCACACCTCGGACCAGCACAAATGGTTCAAGCGCGCGCGCCGCAGCCATCCGGGCTCAAGCGCCCGCAACTGGTATGTCTGGAGCGACACCGATCAGAAATACCAGGGCACGCGCATCATCTTCACCGACACGGAGAAGTCGAACTGGACCTGGGACCCCGAGGCCGGCGCGTTCTACTGGCACCGTTTCTTCTCGCACCAGCCCGACCTCAACTTCGACAATCCGCGCGTGGTGAGCGCGCTCATCCAGGTGATGAAGCGCTGGCTCGATGCCGGTGTCGACGGCTTCCGGTTGGATGCCATTCCCTATCTGTGCGAGCGCGAGGGCACCTCGAACGAGAACCTGCCCGAGACGCATGCGATCATCAAGCGCTTGCGCCAGGAGCTCGACGCCTACTCCAAGGGCAAGCTGCTGCTGGCCGAGGCCAATCAATGGCCGGAGGACGTGCAGGAATATTTCGGCCGTGGCGACGAGTGCCACATGGCCTATCATTTCCCGCTGATGCCGCGGATCTACATGGCGATCGCGCAAGAGGACCGTTTCCCGATCACCGACATCCTGCGCCAGACCCCGGACATTCCGGCGAGCTGCCAATGGGCGCTGTTCCTGCGCAACCATGACGAGCTCACGCTCGAGATGGTCACCGACGTCGAGCGCGACTATCTCTGGACCACCTACGCCAACGACCCGCGCGCGCGCATCAATGTCGGCATCCGCCGGCGCCTTGCGCCGCTGATGGACAATGACCGCCGCAAGATCGAGCTGATGAACTCGCTGCTGCTGTCCTTCCCCGGCACGCCGATCGTCTATTACGGCGACGAGATCGGCATGGGCGACAACATCTATCTCGGCGACCGCAACGGCGTGCGCACGCCGATGCAGTGGAGCCCGGACCGCAACGGCGGCTTCTCACGCTGCGACCCGGCCCGCCTCTACGCGCCGCTGATCATGGACCCGGTCTACGGCTACGAGGCGGTGAACGTGGAGGCGCAGTCGCGCAGCCTGTCCTCGCTGCTCAGCGCCACCAAGCGGCTGATCTCAGTGCGAAAGTCGACGCTCGCCTTCGGCCGCGGCACCATGACCTTCATCCGCCCGGCCAACCGCGCCGTGCTGGCTTATGTGCGGCAATACCGCGACGAGGTGATCCTCTGCGTCGCCAATTTGTCGCGCGCCGCGCAGGCGACCGAGCTCGATCTGTCGCCCTGGAAGGACCGCATCCCGCAGGAAATGCTCGGCCGCACGCGCTTCCCCGCGATCGGCGAACTGCCCTACATGATCACGCTGGGACCTTACGGTTTCTACTGGTTCCAGCTTCAGGAGCGCGACAAGTCCGAGCCGGTGACGCCGCGCGCGGTGCCGGAGTTCGAGACGCTGGTGGTGCCGGTCAACTCGAATTGGGTGTCGCTCGCCCGCGAGCGCGGCGTGTTCGAGCGCGACGTGCTGCCGGGATTCCTGTCGCGGACGCGATGGTATCCCGAGCACAATGCCAAGCACATCAAGACCACGCTGACCTCGGCGGCGCCGTTCTGCGACATCGGCGACAACCGGCCCTGGATCGCGTTCTTCGAGACCAAGCAGGGGAACGAGACGACACGCTATGTGCTGCCGTTGCAGATCGAGTGGGTGCGCTTCGATCGCGAACGCTTCAACCCGAAGGCGCTCGCCGCAGTGCGTCAGGGCGCGCGCGAAGGCACGCTGCTCGATGTCGCGACCGAGCAGATCTTCATCGGCCTGTTCCTGCGCAATTTGTCGCAGAATCTGGCAGTGGAAGAGAACAATCTGCGGCTGGAATTCAAGGCGACCAGCCGGTTTGCCGAATACATCATCAAGGAGCCCGAACGCATCCGCGCGATCGAGCAGTCGAACAGTACCGCGCTGATCGACAATCAATACGTCGCCAAGATCTATCGTCGGCTCGAAAGCGGCATCAGTCCCGAGATCGAGATCGGTCACTATCTCACCGAGATCGCCCGCTTTGCCAACACGCCGGCGCTGCTGGGTAGCGTCGAGCTGGTCGAGGGCGAGCAGCGCAGCGCGCTCGGCGTGCTGCATGCCTATGTCGAGAACCAGGGCGACGGCTGGACTGTGACAACGGGCTATCTCGATCGCTATATCGACGAGCAGCGCGTGCTGCCGGCGGGCGAAACGCTCCGCGAAACCCAGGAGCAGGCGCCCTACCTGCACTTCATCGCGCAGATCGGCCGGCGGCTCGGCGAGCTGCATGTCGCGCTGGCCGCGGCAAAGCCGGACGAGCTCGCTCCGGAGCCGATCGGCTCCTCGTACATCACGCGCCTCGTCTCCGACCTCAAGGCGCGCGCCGAGCGGGTTTTCGAACGGCTGGCCGACAGCCGCGACGGCCTGCGGGAGGCGGACCGGCCGCTGATCGATCAGCTCACGGAGGCCCGTGCGACCCTGCCCGACCGGCTGAATGCGCTATTGCCTTCCGGGATCGGCGGGTTGAACATCCGTCATCATGGCGACTTCCGTCTCGGGCAAACTCTGATCGTGAAGGACGATATCTTCATCATCGACTTCGACGGCGATCCGCGTGTGCCACTGGCCGACAAGCGGCGCAAGGCGCCGGCCGCGCGCGACGTCGCGGGCCTGATCCACTCGATTGATGTTTCGGTCAACGCGGCCCTCAGTCGCGCGCTCACGGGCGCCTCCGACGAGCAGGGCCGGCTCGTGGCCGCGCTCGACGAATGGCGCGAGCGCGCTACCGCAACCTTCTTGTCCGCCTATCGCGAAACCATGACCGATCGGCGGATTTGGCCGCAAGATCCGCAATCCGCGGACGGCCTGATAAGTTTCTTCCTGCTTGATCAAGCGTTCAACGAAGTAGAGTACGAGCTGTCCCACCGGCCTGAGGGGCTCAATGCGCCGCTGACCGGACTGCTTCGCATTCTGTCCAGTGCCGAGAGCGAAGCCCATGCCTAAACTGCCTGCTGAGGCCTACGCGATCATCGAAGGCCGCCACTCCGATCCCTTCCACTATCTCGGGCTGCATCCCGAGGGCGGTAGAAGCGTGGTGCGCGCCTTTCTCCCCGAAGCCTCCGATGTCGAGGCGGTCGGCGAGCATGGCGAAGTCGCCCCGCTCGACCGCGTGCACGATTCCGGCCTGTTCATCGGGGCCCTGCCCAACGGCTCGAAGCATTACCAGCTGCGCGCGAAATTCGGCGGCAACGTCGTCGAGTTCGAGGACGCCTACCGCTTTCCGCCGATCCTGACCGATTTCGACCTTTACCTGCTCGGCGAAGGCACCCACCAGCGCCTCTACGACAAGCTCGGCGCCCATCCGATGCGGCACGAAGGTGTCGACGGTATCGGCTTCGTGGTGCTGGCGCCGAATGCGCGGCGCGTGTCCGTGGTCGGCGATTTCAATTTCTGGGACGGGCGACGCCATCCCATGCGGGTACGCGGCAGCGGCTATTGGGAGCTGTTCATCCCGCATGCGAAGGTTGGCGATCACTACAAGTTCGAAGTCATAGGCCCGCATGGCCATATGCTTCCGTTGAAATCCGATCCGCTGGGCTTTGCGAGCGAGGTGCGGCCCAAGACAGCGTCGATCGTGTTCGACGAGGCGCGCCTGCCGCGGCCGCGGCCGGCGCCCGACGGCATCAACGCGCTGTCGGCGCCGATGTCGATCTACGAGGTCCATCTCGGCTCGTGGCGGCGCAAGAACGGCAATGAATGGCTGACCTATCGCGAACTGGCCGAGCAGCTGCCGGCTTATGCCCGCGACATGGGCTTCACCCATCTCGAATTCCTCCCGGTGAGTGAGCATCCGTTCGACGGCTCCTGGGGTTACCAGCCGACCGGCCTCTATGCCCCGACCAGCCGCTTCGGCACGCCGGAGGATTTTGCCGTTCTCGTCGATGCCTGCCACCGCGAAGGCGTCGGCGTGCTGCTCGACTGGGTGCCCGGCCACTTCCCGGACGATCCGCACGGGCTAGGTCATTTCGACGGCACCTCGCTCTACGAGCACGCCAACCCGCTCCAGGGGCGCCACCTCGACTGGGGCACGCTGATCTACAACTACGGCCGCACCGAAGTGACTAACTTCCTGGTGTCGAACGCGCTGTTCTGGCTGGAGCGCTACGCGATCGACGGCCTGCGCGTCGATGCCGTGGCATCGATGCTCTATCTCGATTACAGCCGGCCGCCCGGCGCGTGGATTCCGAACCAGTATGGTGGGCGGGAGAACATCGAGGCGATCAATTTCCTGCGCCGTTTCAACACGGAAGTCTTCGCCCGCTTCCCGCAGGCGACCACGGCGGCTGAGGAGTCCACCGCCTGGCCGCAGGTCTCGCGCCCGGTCGAATTCGGCGGGCTCGGCTTCGGCTACAAGTGGAACATGGGCTGGATGCACGACACGCTGAGCTACATCAGCAAGGATCCGATCTACCGCAAGCACCACCACGGCGAGATCCTGTTCGGCCTGCACTACGCATTTTCGGAAAACTTCATCCTGCCGCTGTCGCATGACGAGGTCGTGCACGGCAAGCGCTCGATCCTCGGCCGCATGCCCGGCGACGAATGGCAACGATTCGCGAACTTGCGCGCCTATTACAGCTTCATGTTCGGCCATCCCGGCAAGAAGCTGTTGTTCATGGGCGCGGAGATCGCGCAGAGCCGCGAATGGAACCACGACCAGTCGCTCGACTGGCACCTGCTCGAATACAAGTACCATTCCGGCATCCAGGCGCTGATCCGCGATCTCAACCGGCTCTATCGCGCGGTGCCGGCGCTGCATCAGATGGATTGCGACCAGGCCGGCTTCGAATGGCTGATCACCGACGACGCCAACCGCAACGTGTTCGCCTGGCTGCGCAAGGGCTTCGACGAGCAAGCGCGGTGCCTGGTGATCGTCAACTTCTCGCCGAACGTCTACCAGAACTATCGCGTTCGCGTGCCCTTTGGCGGCAAGTGGAAGGAAGTGCTCAACTCGGATTCCGCCCACTATGGCGGCAGCAACGTCGGCAACATCGGCGAAGTCCATGCCGAGGGCGGCGAGCTCCGCCTCACCATTCCGCCACTTGCCGCGATCTTCCTCGTTCCGGAAAGTTGACACATGCGCTTGACTGCTGGATCGCCCGCACGCCTCGGCGCAAGCTGGGACGGACGCGGCACCAATTTCGCGCTGTTCTCCGCCAACGCGCAGAAGGTCGAGCTCTGCCTGTTCGACACGCAAGGCCGCCGCGAGCTCGAACGCATCGAATTGCCTGAGAGGACCGAGGACGTCTGGCACGGCTATCTCAACGACGTCTCGCCCGGCCAGCTCTACGGCTATCGCGTACACGGCCCCTACGAGCCCGAGCACGGCCACCGCTTCAACGCCAACAAGCTGCTGCTCGATCCCTATGCGAAGCGGCTGGCCGGACGGCTGGTCTGGAGCGATGCGCATTTCGCCTACCGCACCGGCTCGCCGCGCGAGGACCTGTCGTTCGACCGGCGCGACAATGCGCGCGGCATGCCCAAGGCCGTCGTCGTCGACGAGACCTTCAACTGGGGCCGGCGCGAGATCCGTCCCAACATCCCCTGGGAAGACACCATCATCTACGAGGCCCACGTCAAGGGCCTGACGCAGAAGCGCGACGACGTGCCGCCCAATCTGCGCGGCACCTATGGTGGCCTGTCGTCGCCGGCGATGATCGAGCATCTGAAGAGGCTTGGCGTCACCACGATCGAGCTTCTCCCGATCCACAGCTTCGTCGACGACCGTATCCTGGTGGAAAAGAAGCTCGCCAATTACTGGGGTTACAACACGCTGTCCTTCTTCGCACCCGAGCCGCGCTACGCCCAGGACAACGCGCTGGATTCCTTCCGCACCACGGTCGCGCGGCTGCACGATGCCGGCATCGAGGTGATGCTGGACGTCGTCTACAACCACACCGCCGAGGGCAATCACCTCGGCCCGACGCTGTGCTATCGCGGCATCGACAACGCCTCCTATTACTGGCTGAGCCGCGAGAACCCGCGCTATTACGACGACTTCACCGGCTGCGGCTCGTCGGTGAACCTCGCCCATCCGCGCGTGCTCCAGATGGTGATGGATTCGCTTCGCTACTGGGTCGAGGTCTGCCATGTCGACGGCTTCCGTTTCGACCTCGCCACCACCTTGGCGCGCGGCCCGAACGGCTTTGATCGCGGCATCTCGTTCTTGACCGCGGTCCGGCAGGATCCGGTGCTGGCGACCGTCAAACTCGTGGCCGAACCGTGGGATCTCGGGCTCGGCGGCTACCAGGTCGGCGCCTTCCCCTCGCAATGGTCGGAGTGGAACGATCGTTATCGCAGCGCCATGCGCCGCTACTGGAGCGGCGAAGGCAGCCTGATCGGCGACATCTCCAGCCGCATGACGGCGTCATCAGACCTGTTCAACCATGACGGACGGCGGCCACGCGCCAGCATCAACCACATCACCGTGCATGACGGCTTCACGCTCGCCGACCTCTTCAGCTACAACGAGAAGCACAACGAGGCCAACGGCGAGGACAATCGCGACGGCTCCAACGACAACCACAGCAACAATTGCGGCGTCGAGGGCCCGACCGACGATCCACAAATCCTCGGCCTGCGCCGGCAGCTTCGCAAGAACGTGCTGGCCTGCCTGATGCTGGCGCAAGGCGTTCCGCTGATCCTCGCCGGCGATGAGGTCGGCAATTCTCAATCCGGCAACAACAACGCGTATTGCCAGGACAACGAGGTCGGCTGGGTCGGCTGGGACAATCTCGGCAAGGAGGGCGACGACATGGTCGATTTCGTCGCCCATCTCGCCGATATCCGCCGCCGGTTCTCGCAACTCCGCAGCCATCGCTGGCTCGACGGCCGTCCCAAGGACGCCATCTCCTACGGCGCGCTGTGGCTGACGCCCGCCGGGGACGAGATGACGGAGAACGACTGGAAATTCCCAGAGGGGCGGTTTCTCTCCTATGTGATGGGGCCGATGGAACCGGGCAGCGCCGCGATCTTTATCGTTCTGAACGCCGCTCCCGAAGAGATCGCATTTAAATTGCCCAAAATGACCGAGTACAAGAGCTGGCAGCAGATCCTCAACACGACCGAGGCCAGGCTGAACTCGATCGACTTCCTGCCCGGAAGCGACAGCAAGGCGCCGCCGCGATCCGTGCTCGCCTTCGCGGGGGCGCCATGAGGCCATCCTTCGGGGCGAGGGCGACCAAGGACGGCGTGTCGTTCCGGCTGTGGGCGCCTGGCGCGCGCCGTGTCGATCTCCTGCTCGACAGAAGGCACGCGATGCAGCGCCGCCAGGATGGCTGGTACGTGGCCGACATTGCCGGCCTGCGCGCCGGTAGCGATTACAAATTCAGGATCGACGACGAGATCGACGTGCCCGATCCCGCCTCGGCTTTCCAGCCCGAGGATGTGTTCGGCCCGAGCGAGGTGATCGATCACGACGCCTTCGTGTGGCGCGCGCGCGATTGGCGCGGCCGCCCCTGGGAAGAGACGGTGCTGATCGAGACCCATGTCGGCACCTTCACGCCAGAGGGCACCTACCGCGGCATGATCGACAAGCTCGATCATCTCACGGCGAGCGGCATCACCGCGCTGGAATTGATGCCGCTGGCCGATTTCGCCGGCCGTCGCGGCTGGGGCTATGACGGCGTGCTGTGGTATGCGCCCGACAGCGCCTATGGCCGGCCCGAAGACCTGAAGACGCTGATCGACGAGGCGCATTTGCGCGGGCTCATGGTGTTCCTCGACGTCGTCTACAATCACTTCGGCCCCGAGGGGAATTACCTCGGCCGCTATGCGCCGAGCTTCTTTACCGACGCGCACACGCCATGGGGCAGCACAATCGACTATCGCGTGCCGCAGGTGCGCGCGTTCGCGGTCGAGAACGCGCTGTCCTGGCTCAGCGACTACCGCTTCGATGGCCTGCGGCTGGATGCCGCCAACCACATCATGGCGGTGCCCGGCGAGCAGTCCATGCTGCAAGACCTCAGCGTCGCCGCCGGCGAGCTCGCCAAGGCCACTGGACGGCACATCCATCTGGTGCTCGAGAACGGTGACAACCGCGCGAGCCTGCTCGATGCCGCGCAGGAGCCGCCGAACGGCAAATATCGCGGACAGTGGAACGACGACTATCACCACGTCTGGCATGTGATGCTGACCGGCGAGCTCGCCGGCTACTACGCGGACTACCAGACGCCGCGCATGGATCTTGCGCGCGCGCTCGCTTCCGGCTTCGTCTACCAGGGCGAGATCTCGGAATTCTGGGGCAAGAAGCCGCGCGGCGAGCCGAGCGGCGAGTTGCCGCCGGCGACCTTCGTCAACTTTCTCCAGAATCACGACCAGATCGGCAACCGCCCACTCGGCGACCGGCTCGAGAGCCTGACATCGCCAAAACAGATCGAGGCCGCGCTCGCGGTGACGCTTCTCGCACCGATGATCCCGATGCTGTTTCAGGGCGAGGAATGGGGCTCGACAGCGCCCTTCCCGTTCTTCTGCGACTTCCACGGCGGATTGGCCGATGCCGTGCGCAAGGGGCGCAAGCAGGAATATGCCTGGGCCTATGAGAAATACGGCGACGAGGTGCCGGATCCGCTCGATCCGACCACGCTGCAATCGGCCATGCTCGACTGGAACGGCCGCACGCCCGAGCAGGACGCGCGACTCGCGCTGGTGCGCGAGCTGCTCGCGCTCCGTCGCAAGGAAGTCATGCCGCGGCTGAAAGGAGCAACGTTCGGCGACGCCGAGGCAGCGGATACCGGCCTGCTCACGGCGCATTGGCGCATGGGGGACGGTGCGACGCTACGCCTGACCGCCAATCTCTCGGACAAGGATGTTGCGTATTCCAACAGCAGTGCGGGCACGCCGATCTGGGGCGGCGAGGCCGGCGAGCGGCTTCCGCCCTGGTCGGTGGTCTGGCGTCTCGGAGGTTAGCATGCCTCCTGCCATTCCGCTCGCGACTTACCGGCTCCAGCTCACCGCGGATTTCGACTTCGACAAGGCCGCCGCCGTCGTGCCCTATCTCAGGGCGCTGGGGATCACGCACCTCTATGCCTCGCCGGTGATGAAGGCCCGCAAGGGCTCGACCCACGGCTACGACACCGTCGATCACAGCCAGCTCAGTCCCGAGCTCGGCGGCGAGGCCGGCTTCGCACGGCTGAGCGAGGCGCTTCAGCAGCACGATCTCGGCCTCATCATCGATTTCGTGCCCAATCATGTCGGCGTGCATTTTGCCGACAATCCCTGGTGGCTCGACGTGCTGGAGTGGGGCCAGGCTTCGCCGCACGCCGTCTCCTTCGACATCGACTGGGATCAACTGGCCTTCCGCGCCCGCGGCGGCGTGCTGCTGCCGATTCTCGGCGTGTCCTATGGCGAGGCGCTCGAGCGGGGCGAGATCGAGCTGCGCTACGATCCGGATGAGGGAAGTCTTTCCGCCTGGTATTTCGAGCATCGCTTGCCCGTCGCGCCGGAGCGCTATGGCGAAGTGCTGCGGATGATCGTCAAGGAGGTGGACGCGGCGGAAACCGAGCCCGGCAAGCGCCTGCTCGCGCTCGCGGCGCACTACACCGGACTGCGCCGTCCCAACCGCAAGGAAGCTCCCGCCTTCAAGGCAGAACTCAAGGGCATTGCGGGTGCTGCCGACATCATCGCGCGCGGCCTCACCGCATACCGCGCCGCCAAGGACCGTCCCGCCCAGACGCTGGCGCTGCATCATCTGCTCGAGCGCCAGCACTACAAGCTCGGACATTGGCGGCTCGCCTCCAGTGACATCAACTATCGCCGCTTCTTCGACATCAACGGACTTGCGGGCTTGCGCGTCGAGGATCCCGGCACGTTTGCCGCTACGCACCGGCTGGTCAAGCAGCTCATCGCCGACGGCAGACTGCAAGGCATCCGCCTCGATCACATCGACGGCCTGCGCGATCCCGCGCAATATTGCCAGCGGCTGCGCCGGCTGGTCCGCGATGCGCAGGGTACGACGAAGCCCTTTTATACCCTGATCGAGAAGATCCTGTGCGAGCACGAACGCCTGCCGCACTTCGCCGGCGTCCAGGGCACCACCGGCTATGAATGGATGAACGTCATCATCCAGGTGCTGGTCGACGCCAAGGGACTGGCGGCGCTGGACGAGACCTGGCGGCAGATCAGCAACCGGCCGCCCCGGCTTGCGCCTTACGTCAAGGACGCCAAGCGGCGGGTGCTGGAGACACTGCTCACCAGCGAGTTCACCGTGCTGACGCGGCTTTTGGCGCGCATCGCCAACGGGCATTACTCGACGCGCGATTTCTCCGCCGACAGCCTGCGCCAGGCGCTCGAACTCTATGTGCTGCATTTCCCGGTCTACCGCACTTACCTCACGACGAGCGCGCCGACCGCACACGATCGCAAGCTGATCGAGGAGACCATCGCGCGGGCGCGCGCAGAATGGTTCGCCGCAGATGACGGCATTTTCGACTTCCTGCGCGACGCCCTGACCATGGACCTGCTCAAGCCGGGCCGTCCCCCGCACAGCGCCCCGCGCGTGCGCCGCTTCGCGCTGAAGGTGCAGCAATTCACCGGACCGATGATGGCGAAGTCGGTGGAGGACACCGCGTTCTACCAGTTCCACCGGCTGCTCGCGCTGAACGAGGTCGGCGGTGATCCCGCAAGCATCGGCCTCACCATTGCCGCTTTCCACCAGGCCATGCAGGCCCGCGCCAAGGAATGGCCGCACGGCATGACCGCCACGGCCACCCACGACACCAAGCGCGGCGAAGATGCCCGCGCGCGCATCGCTGCGCTCAGCGAGCTTCCCGGTGAATGGACCAGCGCGGTGGCGCGCTGGAAGGTGTTGAACGCGCCGCATCTCACACACCACGGCAGTTTCCGGGCGCCGTCGGCGACCTTCGAGTACATGCTCTACCAGACGCTGCTCGGGGCCTGGCCGCTCCAGGGACCGGTCGATCCTGATGTCGTCGAGCGCATCCAGGCCTATGCCCTCAAGGCCGCGCGTGAAGGCAAGGAGGAGACGAGCTGGCTCAATCCGCACGAAGCGTATGAGAACGGCCTCAAGAGCTTCATCGGCAAGATCCTCGACCCCACTCAGTCTGCAGATTTCCTGGAGGCGCTGCAGACCCTGGCCCGCCGCGTCGCACTGCTCGGCATGTTGAACTCGCTGAGCCAGCTCACGCTCAAGGCAACACTGCCGGGCGTGCCGGACTTCTACCAAGGCACCGAATTCTGGGACCTGTCGCTGGTCGACCCCGACAACCGTCGTCCGGTGGACTTTGTCGCCTGCCGTGCAGCGCTGAACTCATTGGACAAGCCGGATTGGCGTGGCCTGATCAAGGCCTGGCCGGACGGCCAGCTCAAGCTGGCCTGGACGCGTCATCTCCTCAAGCTGCGCAACCGGCTTCCCGACATCTTCGTCCGGGGCGACTATCAGCCGCTCGAGGTGCGCGGCTTGCATGCCGACCACGTCATCGCCTTCGCCCGCCGCCATGGCCGCGCGGCCGCAATCGTCGTGGTCGGGCGTCACTTCGCGCCGTTCACGCAAGGAGGCCGGGAATGGCCCGCGCTGGAGGGCTTCGATGCCACCGTCGACATCACCGGCTATGCCGCGACGGATCTTCCGAGCAACGAACTGCCGCTCGCGCAGGCCTTGCGCGATCTTCCCGCGACCATCATCGAGGCGCGCACCGCCAGTGCAGCGAAGCCGATGCGGCAGCGCGTGCGCGCCTGAGGCTACTTGCCCCCGTCCTTGGTCAGCAGCAACTGTCCGCGCTTCCTGATCGCGGCCTGGGCCATCTCGGCAAAGCGCTGCAACAGCCAGGGCAGCACCACCTCGACCCGGACGTGATCTTCGGTGACGTCGACTTGGCCGGTCGCGATCTGCCCGAGCGCGCGGATGCGGAAATTCATGCTGTCGCCGCTCCAGCGCTCCTCTTCGACTTGCAACACGGGGATGCTTGCTGCGGCGCGGCCAAGCCCCGTCTTGAGCCGGCGCACTGCCTCATCGCGGCCGAGACGATGCGGAATTGAGACGACGAGCGGTTCTGACATGGCCGTGACCCTGCTGACTGACCCTCACCTGATCATGCCGCATGGAACGGCAAAAGTTCCATGCATGCCGCAGTTGGGGCCCACTTGCGAAGGCGGAACTTTAAAACCTGCGGCAAGTTGCCCCCGCACGACGGGACAGGTGCAACGACCCTTTCAAGAAAGGGCGGAGGAGACTCGCATGTCTATCGGCACGATCATTCTGATCATCTTGGTCATCGCCCTGCTCGGCGGCTTCAGCGGCATCGGCGGCGGGCCGTTCTACGGCACCGGCTACTATGGCGGCGGCGGCCTCGGACTCGTCATCGTCATCCTTCTGATCCTGCTCCTGATGGGACGGATCTAGGCACGTAGGGTGTGTTAGCGAAGCGTAACCCACCACGCTTCTGCGAATATTGAACGAAATTGGTGGGTTACGCCTTCGGCTAACCCACCCTACTTTTTCGACGCCAGCTTCTTCATGGCCGTCTTGATCGACGCGGCGGCATCATCATAACCCTCCCACGCTTTCGATCGCGCCAGCAGGCCCGGCACGGTGCGCATCGTATAGCGCTTCGGATCGAGATCGCTCTTCACCTGCGCCCAGGTCACCGGCATCGACACCGTGGCACCGGCGCGCGCACGCGGCGACAGCGGGGCAATCGCCGTCGACATACGGTCGTTGCGCAAATAGTCCAAGAAGATCTTTCCCTTGCGCAGCTTCTTGGACATGTTGAGCAGATAACGTTCGGGATCGTCATCGGCCATCCACTGGCAGACGCCTTGCGCAAACGCCTTGGCCTCCTTCCAGCTCACCTTGTCGCGCGCGCCGTGGAGCAGCGGCACCACCACGTGGATGCCCTTGCCGCCCGTGGTCTTGCAGAAGCTGTCCATGCCGATATCGGCGAGGCGCTGCCGCATCTCCTTGGCCGCCTCGACGACGTCGGCGAAGTCGACGTCGGGCGCAGGGTCGAGATCGAACACCAGCCGGCCCGGCGTGTCATAGGCATAAGGCGCGCAATTCCAGGGATGCAGCTCGACGCCGCCGACCTGCGCCACCGCGGCGAGCCCTTCGATCCGATCGATCTGCAAATACGGCTTGCGGTCGCCGGAGACCCTTGCGAGCTCCAGAAGGTTCGACGTCCCCTGCATGGCATGGCGCTGGAAGAAGCATTCACCCTTGATGCCGTCAGGAGCGCGGATCAGCGAGCAAGGCCGGCCCTTCAGGTGCACGATCATCCAATCGCCGACGGCTTCGAGATAGCGCGCAAGGTCCAGCTTGGTGATGGCACCACCATCGCCGACATCGGGCCAGAGCTCCTTGTCCGGCTTGGAGATGACGACACCCATGACCTCGGCATTGCTGCCGCTGGGGGCCGATCGCGCGCCTGGCTTCGCTTTTGCGCGCTTCACTCCTTTGGCCGAGGGTTGGGCGAGCTCGGTGTCGACTGGCGTCTCGGCCTCGACCTCCTCGGCCGGCTTGTCCTGCCGCAGGCCTTTGAAAGCCGCTTGGCGGACATTGCCGTCGGCGGTGAAGCCGGCGAATTCGATCTCGGCGACGAGCTCCGGCTTCAGCCAGTGCACGTCGCGGGTCTTCTTCGGCGCATTCTTGCCGCCGAAGGGACTTTCCTTGGTCGCCATGGCCTTCAACGACGGCATGATGCGCTTGACCTTGTCCGCGCCAAAGCCGGTGCCGACGATGCCGACGAAGGCGAGATGATCGCCACGCTGAACGCCGGCCATCAGTGAACGGAACTTGCCGTTCGTGGTCTTGTAGCCGCCGATCACCACCTCGTGGCCGGCGCGGCATTTCGACTTGACCCAGCTCTCGGTGCGGCCGGAACGATACGGGGCATCCAGCTTCTTCGATACCACCCCCTCGAGCTCGAGCTTGCAGGCCGATTGCAGCACGGCATCGCCGCCGCTCTCGAAATGCTCGACATACCGGATCTGGCTCGATTTCCGCTTGCGCGATTCCAGGAGCTCCTTCAGCCGGGCCTTGCGTTCGCCGAGCGGCAGTCGGCGGTAATCCTGGTTCTCCGCGAACAGGAGGTCGAAGGCAAAGAAGATCAGCTCGTCAGTCTTGCCATCGGACAACGCAGCCTGAAGCGAGGAGAAGTTCGGCGCGCCGTTGTGATCGAGCGCGACGATCTCGCCGTCGATCATCACGTCCGGCAGCGCGCCAGCTTCCTTGGCAATGGAGGCGAACTTGCCGGTCCAGTCGAGCCCCTTGCGCGTCTTGAGCGTCGCCTCGCCGTCCTCGACCCGGAGCTGGACGCGATAGCCGTCGAACTTGATCTCGTGGCACCAGCCCTGGTCGGCCGGCGGCCGCTCGACCAGCGTACAGAGCTGCGGCGCCACGAAGTCCGGTATCTCTGAAACTTTCTTCGCGTTTGCTGCTGTCGTCGCCTTCTTCCTTGCCGTCGTTCCGGCCTTCAACGCCCTGCGCGGCGCCGGCTTCACCGTTCGCCCTTTCGCCTCCTCGACGCGGTTGGACTGCCAGACTGCATTAGCCTTGCCCTTGGGACCCCTAAGACCCTTGGCCAGCATGAAAGGTTTGGGCGCGCGGCCCTTGCCCTCGGCGATCTGCTCCATCGCGCGGCCGGAGGCGACGGACTTGTCCTGGTCGAGGATGTCGTTGTCGGCGCCTTCGCGGACATGTTCATCGCGGTGCTTGATCAGCAGCCAGTTGGTCCGCTTTTCGCCGCCGCGGTTGCGCATGCGCACCAGCACCCAGCTTCCGTGCAGCTTGTCGCCATGCAGGGTGAATTTGAGATCGCCCTTCTTGAAGCCGGCTTCCGGATCTTCCGATTCCCAAGTGCCTCGATCCCACAGCATCACGGTGCCGCCGCCATACTGCCCTTCTGGAATCGTACCTTCGAAATCACCATAGTCGAGCGGATGGTCCTCGACCTCGACTGCCAGCCGCTTGTCGTGCGGATCGAGCGAGGGCCCTTTCGTCACCGCCCAGGACTTGAAGACACCGTCCAACTCGAGCCGGAAGTCGTAATGCAGCCGACTGGCATCATGCTTCTGGATCACGAAGCGCCGCTGCTTCGAGGGCGCGACAGGGGTCTTGCCCGATGGCTCGGGCGTCTTCTCGAAGTCACGCTTCTGTCGGTAAGTGGAGAGTTTTTGCAGCACGACTGGTCCCGCTTCTCTTTCGGCATTCAAGCCTATCACGGCCAAAGTCCCACTCGGAACCAAAACCCCACGGAAGGGTTGGGGTTCCAAAACGCCTTGAAAACGCTGGAGAATGCAATGGCCCCGCGTGCCTATTGGAAGGGAACGTTGAAGCTCTCGCTGGTCGGCTGTCCGGTCGTGCTCTATCCGGCTTCGACCGCCGCGGAGAAGACTCGGTTTCATCTCATCAACCGCGAGACCGGGAACCGGCTCAAGCAACAGATGATCGATTCCGAGACCGGCGACGTCGTCGAGAGCGACGAGAAGGGACGCGGCTACGAGCTGAGTAAGGGCAAATATGTCGAGATCGAACCGGAGGAGCTCGAGGCGGTTCAGATCGAGAGCAACCACACCATCGACATCGAGAGCTTCGTGCCGAGCGAGGAAATCGACCAGCGCTACCTCAACCACCCCTATTACATCGCGCCCGACGGCAAAGCCGCGGTCGACGCCTTCGCAGTGATCCGCGACGCCATGAAAGATCAGGACCGCGTGGCACTCGCAAAAATCGTGCTCACCAACCGCGAGCACGTGATGGCGATCGAGCCGCTCGGTAAGGGCCTGCTCGGCACCACTCTGCGGTATCCTTACGAACTGCGCGACGAGGATCAGTTCTTCGAGGACATCAAGAGCCCGAAGATCACCAAGGACATGGTCGAGCTCGCCGGCCACATCCTGCACTCCAAGGCCGCGCATTTCGATCCTAGCGAATTCAAGGACGAGTACGAGAACGCGCTGAAGGCGCTGGTGAAGCGCAAGGCCAGCGGCAAGAAGATCGAGCTGCCGGAGCCCGAAGAACGGCCGAGCAACGTCGTCAGCCTCATGGATGCGCTGAAGCAGAGCCTGAAGGGACGCGGCGGCAAGAAGACGGCGGCGAAGTCACATGCGCGGCGTGCGCAGGGGCGGCACCGAGCCGCCAGGAAGGCGCACCGGTCGCCGGCGCGGCATCGCAAGGCGGGTTGACTGTCATTCCGGGGCGATGCGAAGCATCGAGCCCGGAATCCATCGTGCCAAGCGTGACTGGCGGAGAAATGGATTCGGGCTCGCGCTGACGCGCGCCCCGGAATGACGGCTGGCCTAATCCCCCGCCTTCAGCCTGTACCCGATCCCCGTCTCCGTCAGCACATATTGCGGCCGTTCCGGATCGGCTTCGATCTTCTGGCGGAGCTGACGGACATAGACACGCAGATATTGCGCATCCGTCAGCTCGTCCCAGAGCTCCTTGAGCAGGAAGCGGTGGGTGAGCACCTTGCCGGCGTGCTGCACCAGCACGCGAAGAAGATCGTATTCCTTCGGCGACAGCTTCACGTCGCGCTCGCCGACCTTGACGATGCGGCGGACGAGATCGACAGAGAGGTCGCCGGTGCGGAATACAGGGCGCTCGCCTTTGACCTGAAGCTGGTGGCGCAGCGCGGCACGCAAGCGGGCCAGAAGCTCATCCATGCCGAACGGCTTGGTCAGGTAATCGTCGGCGCCGAGATCGAGCGCCTGCACCTTGCCGGCCTCGTCGCCGCGGCTCGACAGCACCACGATCGGCACGCCCTCGTTGCTGGCGCGGATGGTGCGCAGCAGCTCGTGGCCCTGGATGTCGGGCAGGCCGAGATCGAGGATGATCAGCGCCGGGTCTTCGGCAAGCTTTTCCAGCGCGGTCTTGCCGTTCGACGCCTCCAGGATCTCATAGCCCTGCGTCGTCAGCCCCATCCGCAGCAATTTTCGGATCGGCGGCTCGTCATCGATGACCAGAACCTTGATCGGGGCAGCACTCATGCGGCGGTATCCAATGCGTGGGTCTGCACTGGGACGGGCAGACGGATGGTGAGGATCGCGCCGCTTCGGTCGCTACGGTTGGCGGCCGAGATCGTGCCCCGCATCGCCTCGATGAAGCCGCGCGAGATGGCGAGGCCGAGCCCGGTGCCGGGCCGGACATGGTCACCCTTCTGCACGCGATAGAACTTGTCGAACACGCTCTCGAGCTCGTCGGGTGGGATGCCGCCGCCCTCATCGGCGATCTGGAGAACGACGTGATCCCGCTCGCGCTGACTGCGGATCGCAATCGTGGTGTCGGCCGGCGAATATTTCGCGGCATTGTCGAGCAGGTTGAACAGCGCTTGTTCGAACAGCACGGCATCGAGCTCGAGCATCGGCAGATCGGCCGCCAGCACGAGCTCGACCTTGTGGGCAGCGAGGATCTTGGCCGCCCGCCGCAACGCGCTACCGACAATCTCGCCGAGATCGTGCAGTGCCGTGTTGGGCACGATGGCGCCGGATTCGAGCTTGGTCATGTCGAGCAGATTGGCGATGAAGCGGTTGAGCCGTTCGGACTCATCGATCACGGTCGCAAGCAGGTCGCGCTTCTCGGTGTCCGAGAGCGCGCCGGCGAGGTCGCGCAGGGTGGAGGCCGCACCGAGCACCGAGGCCAGCGGCGTCTTCAGATCGTGCGAGATCGAGGTCAGGAGCGCCGAGCGCAGCCGCTCGGATTCGACGGTGCGCTTGACGCGGTCCATGTCCTCGACCAGCAGCACGCGCTCGATCGCGAGCGCGCCCTGGTCGACCAGCGCGTCGAGCAGCCGGCGCTGGTCCGGGGTCAATAGCGGGCCGGTGCGGTCGTTGTCCATGCCGATGACGCCGATTGGCCCGCGCCCGGTGCGCATCGGCAGGAACAGCCGTTTCGCACCCGGCAGCGTGTCCGAGCCGCGGCCTGCGGGGCGGTCATTGCTCCAGGCCCAGTTGGCGGCGGCGAGGTCGGCCTGATCGAGCTCATCCTCCGGTGGATAGCCGGATTTCACGGTGAGCAGGCCCTCTTCCGGCAGCAGCAACACGACGCGGACCTTCAGCATCAGCGCGATCTGGTAGGCGGTTGCCCACAAGACGTCGTCGAGCGTGGCGGTGCCGGCGAGCTTGCGGCTGAAGGCATGGAGCTGCTCGGTCATCCGGATCCGGCCGATCGCGGTGTCGGCCTGGATGCGCACGCGCGCCGCGACATTGGAGACGATCATCGCCACCACCATGAACAGCACGAAGGCGGCAACGTTGGTCGGATCGGTGATCGTGAAGGTATAGATCGGCGGAATGAAGAAGAAGTTGTAGCAAAGCGACGCCGCCACTGTTGCCATCAGGGACGGCCACAAGCCATAGCGGACGGCAACCGCGACGACCGAGGTCAGCAGCACGAGATCGACGTTCTCGAGCCCGAAATAGGGCTGGATCAGCTCGGCGGCGCCGAGGCCGATCAGCACGATGCCGAGCGCCTTCAGATAGGGCCGCGGGTTGAACGGCTCCGAGCGCGCAGCGGTCTGCACCGCGGTCTTGGGCACGGCCTCGCCGGGCAGCTCGTCACCGGCGATGACATGGACCGTGATGTTGCCGGCGCGGCGCACCAGGTCATGCACGACTGACCCGCGCGTCATCTCGAACCAGCGCGAGCGCGTCGACTTGCCGATCACGATCTGGGTGACGTTGTTGCCTTGTGCGAAGTTGACGACGTCGTCGGCGATGCGGCGGCCGACGGCGGGAATCGTCAGCGCCTCGCCGCCGAGCGATTCGGCGAGCCGCAGCGTATCGGCCAGCCGGTCGCGCTCATCGTCGGACAATTGCAGGGATCGCCGCGTCTCGATCGAGAGCGCGGTGAACGGGGCATGCAGCCGATCGGCCAGCCGCTTGGTATAGCGCACGAGGCCAGCCGCGCGCGGATCCTCGCTGACGCAGACGAGGATGCGTTCGCCCGCAGCCCAGGGACCGGCGATGGCGTTCGCCTGCATATGGGTGAGCAGTTGCTCGTCGACCCGCTCGGCCGTGCGCCGCAGCGCGAGCTCGCGCAACGCGGTCAGGTTGCCTGGCGAGAAATAATGCTCCAGCGCCCGCTCGGCCTGCTTGGGCACATAGACCTTGCCCTCCTTCAGCCGCTGGATCAGATCATCAGGCGTGAGGTCGATCAGCTCGATCGCATCGGCCCGGTCGAACACCGAATCCGGCACGGTCTCGCGCACCCGCACATGGGTGATCTGGGCGACGACGTCGTTCAGGCTCTCGATGTGCTGGATGTTGACGGCGGCATAGACGTCGATGCCGTGGGAGAGCAGCTCCTCGATGTCGAGATAGCGCTTGGGGTGGCGGCTGCCCGCCGCGTTGGTGTGGGCGAGCTCGTCGACCAGCGCAATCTGCGGCCGGCGCGCGATCACGGCGTCGAGGTCCATCTCCTCGACGACCTGGCCGCGGTAATCGAGCCGCTTGCGCGGCACCATTTCGAGCCCGCGCACCAGCGCCTCGGTCTCAGCCCGGCCGTGGGTTTCGACGAAGCCGACCACGACGTCGACACCCGCCTTGCGCTTGGCGTGAGCGCTTTGCAGCATCTCGTAGGTCTTGCCGACGCCGGGGGCGGCGCCGACGAAGATCTTCAGCCTGCCGCTCGCGCTCTCCTCCCGGCGCGCTGCTTCCAGCAGCGCCTCGGGCGACGGACGTTGTTCGGGATCGCGGCGCTGTTGAACCATCAGGCCAATATAATCACCCCCGTGTGCCGAGCCTAGACTACTTCGCGGCGCGGTCGAGCGCGAGATTCAGCGCCAGCACGTTGACGCGGGGCTCGCCGATCAGGCCGAGCAAACGGCCTTCGGTGTTGGCAGCCACGAGTTGCTCGACTTGATTCTCCGGCATCTTCCGCGCCTTCGCCACGCGCGGCACCTGGAATTGCGCCGCTTCCGGCGAGATGTCAGGGTCGAGGCCGCTGGCCGAGGTCGTCACCAGGTCGACCGGCACGGCCGCATTCGGATTCTCCGCCTTCAGCTTATCCACATCTTCCTTCAGCCGGTCGGCCAGCGCCTTGCTGGTCGGGCCGAGATTGGAGCCGCCGGAATTGGCGGCGTTGTAGGGCGCTGGCACCGTTTTGGTTGAATCATGAGGGTCCGGCGCAACCGTCGCCGAAGGGCGGCCGTGAAAGTATTTGTCCTCCTTGAACTCCTGCCCGATCAGGGCGGAGCCGACCACCTTGCCGTCCTTCTCGATCAGGCTGCCCTGCGCCTGCACGGGAAACAACGTGCCGGCGATGGCAGTCATTGCGAGCGGATACGCAAGGCCCGTGATGGCGGTGAGCGCCAGCAAGAGCACGATGGCGGGACGGATTTCTCTGAGCATGTTAGTCTCCTATTTCTTCCGTCATTGCGAGCGAAGCGAGGCAATCCAGAGTCTTTCCATGGAGGCAGCCTGGATTGCTTCGTCGCAAGAGCTCCTCGCAATGACGGCGTTAGGCCAGATGCAAGGCGGTGACGACGAGATCGATCGCCTTGATGCCAATAAAGGGAATGACGATGCCGCCGAGGCCGTAGATCAAGAGGTTGCGTTGGAGCAGCGCGCCGGCGCCGACGGCGCGGTAGGCAACGCCCTTCAGCGCCAGCGGGATCAGCGCGATGATGATGAGCGCGTTGAAGATGATCGCCGACAGGATGGCGCTCTGCGGGCTCGACAGGTTCATGACGTTGAGCGCGTTGAGTTGGGGGTAGAACGCCAGGAACATCGCCGGGATGATCGCAAAATACTTGGCGACGTCGTTGGCGATCGAGAACGTGGTCAGCGCACCGCGCGTCATCAAGAGCTGCTTGCCGATCTCGACCACCTCGATCAGCTTGGTCGGATTGGAATCGAGGTCCACCATGTTGCCGGCCTCGCGGGCGGCCTGGGTGCCGGTGTTCATGGCGACCCCGACGTCGGCCTGCGCGAGCGCCGGCGCATCGTTGGTGCCGTCGCCGCACATAGCGACCAGCTTGCCCTTGGCCTGTTCGTCGCGAATCAGCTTGAGCTTATCCTCGGGCGTTGCCTGCGCGAGGAAGTCATCGACGCCGGCCTCCGCCGCGATCGCAGCCGCCGTCATCGGATTGTCGCCGGTGATCATGATGGTGCGGATGCCCATGCGGCGCAATTCGGCGAAGCGCTCGCGGATGCCGCCCTTGACGATGTCCTTGAGCTGGATGACGCCGAGCAGCTTGCCGTCCCTGGCGACCGCCAGCGGCGTACCGCCGGCCTTCGAGATATCATCGGCAATGGCCTGGATCTCGCGACCGAGATCCGACAGCGCGGCCGGCTGGATTGCCCGCGCCGCGTTGCCGGAGGCAACGGCCAGCGGCGCGCCACCGCCGACATAATTCAGCATGGCATCGACCGCACCCTTGCGCACCGATGAGCCGCCAGCATCGACGCCGCTCATGCGGGTCTGCGCGGTGAACGGGATGAAAGTGGCGCCAAGCTCGGCCATGTCGCGACCACGGATGCCGTATTTCTCCTTCGCCAGCACGACGATGGAGCGGCCCTCCGGTGTCTCATCGGCGAGCGAGGCGAGTTGGGCCGCGTCCGCCAGCTCCTGCTCGGTGACACCGCGCACAGGACGGAACGCCGTCGCCTGCCGGTTGCCGAGCGTGATGGTGCCGGTCTTGTCCAGCAGCAGCGTGTCGACGTCGCCGGCGGCCTCGACGGCGCGGCCGGACATCGCCAGCACGTTGAAGCGCACCAGGCGGTCCATGCCGGCGATGCCGATCGCCGACAACAGCGCGCCGATGGTGGTCGGGATCAGCGTCACGAACAGGGCGACCAGCACGATTACCGAGATCGAGCCGCCGGCATAGGCCGCATAGCTCGGGATGGTGACGGTGGCGAACACGAAAATGATGGTGAGACCGGCGAGCAGGATGTTGAGCGCGATCTCGTTCGGGGTCTTCTGCCGCTCGGCGCCCTCGACCAGCTTGATCATGCGATCGATGAAAGTCGAGCCCTGGGCTGCCGTGATGCGGACGCGGATCCAGTCCGACAGCACCTGCGTGCCACCGGTGACCGCAGAGCGGTCGCCGCCGGATTCGCGGATCACGGGCGCGGACTCGCCGGTGATGGCGGCCTCGTTGACGGAGGCAACGCCCTCGATCACCTCGCCGTCGGAAGGGATGGTGTCACCGGCCTCGACCAGCACGATGTCGCCGACCTTGAGGCTCGTGCCAGGCACGAGCTTGAAGGGCTGGTCGGCACCGATCAGGAGCTTGGCCTGGCTTTCGGTACGGGTCTTGCGCAGCGATTCGGCCTGCGCCTTGCCGCGGCCTTCGGCCACCGCTTCGGCGAAATTGGCGAACAGCACCGTGAACCAGAGCCAGACGATGATCTGGAAGGTGAAGCCGAGGCTGGCACCGCCGGTGACGATGTCACGCAGGAAGATCACCGTGGTGAGCGCAGCCACGACCTCGACCACGAACATGACAGGGTTCTTCACCATCAGCCGCGGATCGAGCTTGGTGAAGGAGGCGCGGATCGCGGGCATCACGATTCTGGGATCGAGCATTGCCGACATCGGCGCACGTTTTTGCAGCTTCATCGTATCCATGGAGGTCAGTCCAACAATCAGAACAGGTTGCCGGCGTTCATCGCCAGATGTTCGACGATCGGGCCGAGCGCGAGCGCCGGGAAGAAGGTCAGGCCGCCCATGATCAGGATGACGCCGACGACGAGGCCGACGAACAGGCCGCCGGTGGTCGGGAACGTGCCCATGGACGGCGGGATCGACTTCTTCTCCGCAAGCGATCCAGCGATCGCCATGGCCGGGACGATCATGAAGAAGCGGCCGACGAACATCGCGCTTGCCAGCGTCAGGTTGTAGAAGAACGTGTTGCCGGTGAGCCCGGCGAAGGCCGAGCCGTTGTTGCCGGCCGCCGATGTGAAGGCGTAGAGCACTTCGGTGAAGCCGTGCGGTCCGGCATTCGCCATGGAGGCGACTGCCGCCGGATAAACCACGCCGACGGCGGTCCAGCCGAGGATCATCAGCGGCAGCACCAGGATGGCCAGCATCGCCATCTTGACCTCGCGCGCCTCTACCTTCTTGCCGACATACTCCGGTGTGCGGCCGACCATGAGTCCTGCGACGAAGATCGCGAGAATGACGAACAGCAGCATGCCGTACATGCCGGCGCCGACGCCACCGACGATGATTTCGCCGAGCTCGATGTTGATCAGCGGGATCATGCCGCCGAGGGCGGTAAAACTGTCATGCATCGCATTGACCGCACCACAGGAGGCGGCGGTGGTGACGACCGCGAACAGCGAGGACGCCACAATGCCGAAGCGGACTTCCTTGCCTTCCATGTTGCCGCCGATCAGACCCAGCGCATGGAGCGTCGAGGTGCCGTTTGCCTCCGCCCAATAGGTGATGGCGACGCCAGCCAGAAACAGCACGCCCATCACGGAGAGGATCGCCCAGCCCTGGCGCTGGTTGCCGACCATGCGGCCGAACACGTTGGTGAGCGCGGCGCCGAGCGCGAAGATCGAGAGAATCTGCACGAAGTTCGACAGCGCCGTCGGGTTCTCGAAGGGGTGCGCGGCGTTGGCGTTGAAGAAACCGCCGCCATTGGTGCCGAGCATCTTGATCGCGACCTGCGAGGCGACCGGCCCGACCGCGATGGTCTGCTTGGCGCCTTCGAGCGTGGTCGCCTCGATATACGGCCCGAGCGTCTGCGGCATGCCCTGCCAGACCAGGAACAGCGCATAGACGACGCAGATCGGCAGCAGCACGTAGAGTGTACAGCGGGTGACGTCGACCCAGAAATTGCCGACCGTGCGCATCGAGGCGCGCGAGAAGCCGCGAATCAGGGCCATCGCCAGCGCGATGCCGGTCGCAGCCGACAGGAAGTTCTGGTGCGTCAGGCCGAGCATCTGCACGAGATAGGACAGCGTGCTCTCGCCGCCGTAGTTCTGCCAGTTGGTGTTGGTGATGAAGGAGACCGCGGTGTTGAAGGAGAGATCCTCGGCGACCGCGCCCTGCCCGGCTGGATTGAAGGGCAGCACGGCCTGAAGCCGCATCACGCCGTAGATGATGAGGAAGCCGCCGACATGGAACAGCAACATGGCGACCGTGTAGGTCAGCCAATGCTGCTCGCGCTTCTCGTCGACGCCGGAAATCCAGTAGATGCCGGCCTCGATCGGACGCAACACCGGCGACAGGAACGTCCGCTCGCCGTTGAACACGCGCGTCATGTGCCAGCCGAGTGGCTTGGTCAGTGCAACGATAATGACGCAAAACAGAATGATCTGGAGCCAACCGATCACAGTCATGGAGAGAGCCTTTGTGGAATCGCGTTTGAGCGGCGCCCGCTCAGAACCGTTCGGGCCGCAGCAGCGCGTAGGTGAGATACATCAGGAGGCCGAATGAGACGGCACCGGCGAGCGCATAATCGAAGATCATGGCCCGCTCCCTCAAAGCCGCTCGCAGGCGTAGGTGTAGCCGACCGCGAGCGCGAAGAAGGCAAAGCCCAGCGCCAGCATCAGAATGTCCATCATGGAGATGATCCTCGTCGTGTCCATACGTCCGGCAATTATTCTCGGCCTGCCGGCGGCACGACGCTGACGTGCCACCCCGGACATAGGTTTTCGAGACGAGGGCCGCGGCGAAGTTATAGGAATCTCATAAAGGCCTCCGGGCCGGCTTGCCGTGGTCGGTCAGGCAAGTGCATCCGCGCCTTTATGAAATCCTTATATCTTCCGCCCCTTCCTCACCTCGTTTTCAAATGCCGTTCAAGCCATCTTGAGACGCCGGCCGACTGACCGACGCAGATGTCCACGAGGCCTAAAGTGACCACCGCTCTCGAACGCCGTGATCTGCTCTTGCTGAGCGAACGCATTCGCGCCGCGCGCGCAATGACGCGGCCGTTGATGATCGAGATCATCGATACGGCGTGCCGACGCTTCCCCTCGCTCAGGCAAAGCGCAGGCACCGCGCGCGTCATGTGCCTGATCGATGTCGAGGCTTGGGCCGATGCCGCGCTCGCATTGATGGAGCTCGAGCTGCCGCTTTGGCAGGTCCGCCGTATCGCCTATGACGATGGGGAGTGGCATTGCGCCCTGTCGCGCCAACGCGAACTGCCGGACTGGCTGGACTCCGCGGTCGAGGCCCGCCATGCCGACCTTGCGCTCGCCCTGCTGTCGGCCTTCGCCGAGGCGCAGGTGCTGACCTTGGAGGCAGCCCGGCCGAGCGTTCCCTCTGTTCGTCCAGCCCGCGATCCGCTCTACGAGCCGATCGGCTGCGACAATGTCGGTTAGACGCGCATGCAGACCGGCACGCGAAATCTGGAGCAAGTGGTCACCGTGATTGTCTTGACCATGACGCTGAGCCTGATCTGGGGCGCCGTGCTGACGCTCGTGATCACGCTGGCAGCACGCGGCCTGGGCGTTTAGGGTCGTGCCACCGCGCGCGGCAAGTGCACGGGAGCTGACCATGGCTGCCTTTGAAGCGAGCAACCGGGCCCGCACCGCGGTCGCGATGCCAGGTTGAGGCGGCGTATCCCGCGGAAAAGTCCCGACCGATCTGGCGCAATTTCACGGAACCGTGTAGAGCGGTTTCATGAGCACAAGCAGCGTCAACGTCGTCGCCCACCCCCTGGTCCAGCACAAGCTCTCCTTGATGCGGGAGAAGGACCGCTCGACCAAGAGCTTTCGCGAGATCCTGAACGAGATCGGGATGCTGCTCGGCTACGAGGTGACGCGCGACCTGCCGCTGGAGCTGGTGGACATCGAAACGCCGATCGCGCCGATGCAGGCGCCGAAGATCGCCGGCAAGAAGCTCACGCTGGCGCCGATCCTGCGCGCGGGCGTCGGCTTCCTCGACGGCATGCTGGCGCTGATGCCCTCGGCGCGCATCGCCCATATCGGGCTCTACCGCGACCCCGAGACGTTGCAGGCCGTGGAATATTACTTCAAGGCGCCGCAGGACCTGTCCGATCGCACCGTGATCCTGATGGATCCGATGCTGGCCACCGGCAATTCGGCCTGCGCCGGCGCCTCCCTGCTCAAGGCCCGCGGCGCCCGCGACATCCGCTTCGTCTGCCTTTTGGCCGCGCCCGAGGGCATCGCGCAGTTCCAGAGCGAGCATCCCGACGTGCCGGTCTGGACCGCCGCGATCGACGAACGGCTCAACGACCACGGCTACATCGTGCCGGGCCTGGGCGATGCCGGCGACCGGATGTTCGGCACCAAGTAGACAGCTTTGCGCGATCGGGTTACTCCGATTGCCATGCTGACCGACAGACTTTCGCTGCAATCGCTGATCCGGACCGAGGCCGCCAGTCCCGCCTTCGTGTTCGATGGCACGCCGGTCTCGCGCGCGGAGTTCTCAGGAAAGATCGAGCAGACTGCCGCCTGGCTCACCGCCCAGGGCATCGGCAGGGGCGACGTCGTCGCGGTCTGGCTGGTCAACCGGATCGAATGGCTCGCACTGTTGTTCGCCGCCGCCCGCCTGGGCGCGGTCGTCGCCGCGGTCAATACGCGCTATCGCAGCGCGGAGGTCGCGCATCTGCTGCGCGTGTCCGGTGCCAAGCTGATGGTGGTGGAAGCCGCGTTCCGCTCGATCGACTTTGCCGCCATCCTCGCCGATGTCGCCAAGGACGAGGTGCCCGCGCTGCAACAGCTCGCGGTGGTCGGCGCGGATGCCATCCCGGCACACTGGCCTTGTGTGCGGTTCGATGCGTTCGAGCGGCCCTGTCCGCCCGCTCCGCCGGCTGAGGACGACATCGACCTGCCCGTGCTGCTCTACACGACATCGGGCACGACCAAGGGCCCGAAGCTCGTCGCGCATTCGCAGCGGACGCTGGCGACGCACGCCGCTTCCGTTGCCAAGGCACTCGAGCTCGATCCACAGCGCCATTCGCTGCTGGCGATGCTGCCGTTCTGCGGCACTTTTGGTATGACGAGCCTGCTCGGCTTCATCGCGGCGGGCGCCGCCATCCATGTACTCGACGCCTTCGAAGCGGCCCCGGCGGCGAAGGTCCTCAGCGAGTGCAGGATCACGCATTCATTCGGCTCGGATGAGATGTTCCGCCGCATCCTCGCGCTCACCGATGCACCACGTCCGTTTCCGCATCTCGAAATCTGCGGCTTCGCCGCGTTCCAGCCCGGCTGGCGCGAGCTGGCCGCGGAGGCCGAGGCGCGCGGCATGCCGCTGTTCGGACTCTACGGGTCGAGCGAGGTGCAGGCGCTGTTCTCGATCGGCCGCGGCAGCGATGGCTTCGCCGACCGCATCGAAGGCGGCGGCTGGCCGATGTCGCCGGACGCGAAAGTCCGCGTCCGCGATGTCGAGACCGCCGAACTTGCGGACAGCGACGTCTCCGGCGAGATCGAGATCAGCGCGCCGTCGCGCTTCCTCGGCTACTTCAACAATCCCGAGGCGACGCGCGAAGCGATCACCGCCGACGGATTCTTCCGCACCGGCGACATCGGCCACCTGCGCGGCGATGGTTCATTCGTCTACGAGACCCGCGCGGGCGATGCGATGCGGCTCGGCGGTTTCCTGGTCGCGCCCGGAGAAATCGAAGACGAGCTAAAGTCTTGTGCGGGGGTGGCCGATGCCCAGGTGGTCGCGATCGACCTCAAGGGACAGGCACGCTGCGTCGCTTTCGTGATCCCGGCTGGAGAGCCACCGCGACAGGAAGCGCTGACCGCCCATCTGCGCGAGCGGCTCGCCGGCTACAAGGTGCCGGCGCGGATCTACGTGGTGGACGCCTTCCCCGTCACCGACAGTGCCAACGGCGTCAAGATTCAACGCGCCAGGCTTCGTGCCATGGCCATGGAACGGATCGCCGCCGAATAGGCTCTTCTAGGGCAATAACCGTAAGTTCTTCTTAGTAGGACTTGCTTAGTAAGACTTGGCGAGGCCAAGCACTTTTTCTGCGATGAAGCTGAGCGCAAGCTGCGGACTGACCGGCGCGATGCGCGGGATCAGGATCTCGCGCAGGTACCGCTCGACGTGGAATTCCTTGGCATAGCCAAAGCCGCCATGGGTCATCACGGCCTGCTCGCAGGCCGAGAAGCCGGCTTCGCCCGCGAGATACTTTGCCGCATTGGCGGCGGCGCCGCAGGGCATGCCCTTGTCGTATTGCCAGGCCGCCGACATCACCATCAGCCAGGCCGCCTCGAGCTCGACCCAGTTCACCGCCAGCGGATGCTGGATGCCCTGGTTCTTGCCGATCGGGCGGTTGAACACCACGCGCGTCTTGGCGTACTCGGTCGCGCGCGACAGCGCGAGCTTGCCGAGCCCCACGGCCTCCGCCGCGATCAGGATACGCTCCGGGTTCATGCCTTCGAGGATGTACTGGAAACCCTTGCCTTCCTCGCCGATCCGATCCTCCATCGGAATTTCAAAGTCCTCGAAGAACAGCTCGTTGGAATCGACGATCTTGCGGCCCATCTTCTCGATTTCGTGGACCTTGATCCTGTTGCGGTCGAAATCGGTGTAGAACAGGCTGAGGCCGTGGGTCGGCGAGCGCACCTCTTCCAACGGCGTGGTGCGCGCCAGCAGCAGGATCTTGTGCGCGACCTGCGCGGTCGAGATCCACACCTTCTGGCCGTTGACGATGTAGCGGTCGTTCTTGGCGACCGCGCGGGTCTTGAGCTGGGTGGTGTTGAGGCCGGTGTTGGGTTCGGTGACGGCGAAGCACGCCTTCTCGCGGCCTTCCACCATCGGCGGCAGCATGCGCTTGCGTTGCTCTTCGGTGCCGAACACGACGACGGGATTGAGCCCGAACACGTTGATGTGCACCGCGGACGCCCCGGACATGCCGGCACCGGATTCCGCGATCGTGCGCATCATGATCGCGGCTTCCGTGATGCCGAGCCCGGAGCCGCCATACTCCTCCGGCACGCAGATGCCGAGCCAGCCGGCATCGGCCAGCGCCTTGTGAAAATCGTGCGGGAAGCCGCCGTCGTGGTCCTTCTTCAGCCAATAGGCGTCGGGGAAGCCTTCGCAGATCTTGGCGATGGCGTCGCGAATGGCTTCCTGCTGATCGGTGAGCGCGAAATCCATATTCTTGATCTCCTTATGGGGAGCAGCGGCGACTGACGTTCCCGATTTTTAAGGCAAGTCGGGAATGACCGTGGAAGCCGCGACCGCGCGCAATCTCTCTTCTCTTCGCGTCACCCACCCAAAGGCCATGGCCAATTGCTGCGCCGGACGTTCCCTCGGTTGCGTTCTTTAGCTCGAAAAACTGAATACAGATACGTGAATTTGTCTGCCAACTGTGTGTACCATGCATAGGGTCATGCGGCGCGACTGTGCGAGCGCGCTGTTATTTCGCAGGGAGGGAAACCGCGATGGCCGGACTTTATTACGAGGACTTTTCCGTGGGCCAGGAGTTCAGGCATCCGCTGACCCGGACCGTCACGGAGATGGACAACACCATGTTCAGCCTGCTCACGCTCAATCCGCAGCCGCTACACATCGACGCGCATTTCTCCGAAAAGACCGAATTCGGCCAGCGCATTTTCAACAGCCTTTACACCCTCGGCATCATGATCGGCATGACGGTCTATGATACGACCCTGGGGACCACCGTTGCCAATCTCGGCATGACCGACGTGACTTTTCCAAAGCCGGTCTTCCATGGCGACACGTTGCGAGCGACGACGAAGGTGCTTTCGTTGCGGGAATCGAAATCGCGCCCCAGGGCGGGCATCGTCGAGTTCGAGCACCACGCCCTTAACCAGAACGACGAGATCGTCGGCAAATGCCGGCGCATGGCGATGATGCACAAGAGGCCGGCCTGATGCGTTCGATGCTGTTCGTGCCGGGTGATTCCCCGCGCAAATTCGAGAAGGCGAGCGAAGGCAAGGCCGACGCGCTGATCATCGATCTCGAGGACTCCGTCGTCACCGAGAAGAAGGACGAAGCACGCGGGTTGACGCTGGCGATGCTGAAAGGCTCTCGCGGCCCGCACCAGCTCTATGTCCGCGTCAACGCGCTCGACACCGGCATGACGCTCGCCGACCTCGCCGCGGTGATGCCGGGCAAGCCCGACGGCATCGTGCTGCCGAAATCGCAAGGCGGCGGCGATGTGCGGCAGGTGGCAACCTGGCTCGAAGCGTTCGAGGCGGCGTCCGGCATCGCGGTCGGCACGACGCGAATCGTCTGCGTCGCGACGGAGACCGCCGGCTCGATCTTCGGCCTCGGCAGCTACAAGGGATCCTCCCCTCGCCTCGCCGGCCTGATGTGGGGCGCGGAAGACCTCTCGGCCTCGCTCGGCGCCACCGAGAAAGCCTCGGGCGGCGTGTTCCACAGCCCCTATCGGCTCGCGCGCGATCTCTGCCTGATGGCGGCGGCGGCGGCCGAGGTCGCACCGATCGATACCGTCTATACCGACATCGACAATCTCGCCGGCCTCGAAGCCGAAACGCGCGCGGCACGGCGCAACGGTTTTTCGGCCAAGGCGCTGATCCATCCCAAGCATGTCGATATCGTCAACGCGGCCTTCGAGCCGACCGACGCCGAGCGCACATGGGCTACGAGGGTGATCGCGGCGTTCGCGAGCAATCCCGATTCCGGCACGCTGCGCCTCGAGGGCCAAATGATCGACAAGCCGCATCTTCGCGCCGCGAAGAAAATCCTCGGCCAACCCTAGATCGGGACGCAGGCCTCGCCATGATCGTTCGCCAAGCCGCGCTGATTGCGCGGACTATCGATCGGCCTCGGCCTCAGTCGAATCCCTGAACGGGCGGCGTCGAGGTTTGCGGTGGTACGGCAGGCGCCGCTTGAACCGGCGCGGTCGGATTGCCGGCAGCTCTCATCTGGCCGTTGGCAGCCATCGCCTCGCGCGTGGGCGGTGGAACGCGGGTCGCGGCCGCGCGACGCGGCGGCTGCCGGTGCCTTGCCGACTGCGAACCTCTCATGCCCCAGGACCGGGCGATCGAAGGTCCGGCCGTATAGCCGACCAAAGCTCCGGCGACGGCTCCGACCGGGCCCAGCACGACAGCACCGGATAGGGCGCCGAGCGCTGCATCGCCCGCGCGCTCCTGCGCAACTGCGCTCGCGGGCACGCAAGCCAGCATTGCGATAGCGGTGATCAGAGCCTTGTTCATCGGAGTGCCTCCCCTCGCGGGAGATCACTCCTGCTCAAATATGGCCGTACGAAGTTCGCTTGCCGGCCAACAAAGGGCAATCGACCATGGAACTCGCTGTTTCCAGCTTGCGCCCTCAACCGGGGTTGCAAGCCGGCCACTCAGCGCAACTGCTACACGATCTTGATCGACATGTCCGGCAGGCCCTCGAGCTTGCACACGAGCACGTCGCCCTTCACGACCGGGCCGACATTCTCCGGCGTGCCGGAATAGATGATGTCGCCGGCCTTCAGTTCGAACGCTTCCGACAGCTTTGCGATCTGCTCGGCAACGCTCCAGATCATCTTGCCGAGATCGGAGTTCTGCCGAACGGTGCCGTTCACCGCCAGCGAGATCGCACCCTTCTCGAAATGGCCGGTCTTGCTTGCCGGATGAATCGGACCGAGCACGGCAGCATGATCAAAGCTCTTGCCGATCTCCCAAGGCTTCTTCTCCGCGGCCATGCCGTTCTGGAGATCGCGCCGGGTCATGTCGAGACCGAGCGCATAGCCGTAGACATGGTCGAGCGCCTTCTCGACGGGAATGTTGGTGCCGCCGGATTTCAGCGCCGCGACCAGCTCGACCTCGTGATGATAGTTCTTGGTCAGCGACGGATAAGGATGATCGGCGACCTCGCCGATCGCGACGTTCTGGATCGCGTCGGTCGGCTTCTGGAAGAAGAACGGCGGCTCGCGGTTCGGATCCGAGCCGCGCTCGATCGCGTGCGCCGCGTAATTGCGCCCGATGCAGTAGATGCGGCGCACCTGGAACACTTGGGTCTCGCCGACGATCGGGATCGTCACCATCGGCACCGGGACGATCGGCTTGGGCCCGGCCTGCGCGGCGGCCGGTGCGACGTCCGCCATGGTGGCCGCGGTCGCGACCGCGGCGGTTGCGAGCAGATCGCGTCGCGTGGGTGAGGTCCTCTTCATCTCAGGTGCTCCCTTCGCCTTCTTGGGCGGCGTCATGCGCGCCGATCTGGCTGATAATCGATATTTGGTATGCCAGCAACACGGATCGGCGCGGCGACTTGGATCACCGCGCGCGGACCAAACCTGCGCCACATCGACCTTTGGCGGCGAAATCGAATTGGCGCCCTCGCCGGCGCCGTCTTCAGGTGAGGGATTTGGCTAGCGGCCGGCTGCGACGCCGTGAGCGTCAGCACCAACAGCGCCAGCGACGGGTTTGTTGATGATAGACGGCGGCGCCGACCGCCGCCGCCCGTGGTTGATGCTAATGCGTGTTGATCGCGATGCGCTTGACGCCTTCGCGTGCCTTCTCGGACTTCGGCAGCGACACGGTCAGGACACCGTCCTTAAACGATGCCTCTGCCTTGTCTTCATCGACGTCCTCAAGCGGAATCTGCCGCTCGAAGGCGCCGTAGTAGCGCTCGGTGAAGTATTTGCCTTCGTGCTTGCGCTCATCCTTCTTCTCGCCGCGGATCGTCAGGACGCTCCTGGCGATTTCGATCTGGACGTCCTTCTCCGTCATCCCGGGCAGCTCCGCCGAGATCGTCAGCGTCTTGTCGGTGTCGCTGAGCTCGATCTTGGGCCAGCCGAAGCGCCCCTCCATGAGCGGCGACAGGCCGGGTCCGCCGAAGCCCCGGAACGCATCGTCGAACAGACGGTTCATCTCGCGATGCAGCGTCATGAACGGATCGTAGCTGCCGCGCGCCTGCACAAGCTCCTGGTTTCTCGACCAGGGAATAAGATCGCGAATAGCCATGGTGTTCTCCTTCATTCAATGGTCTCGGGAGCGCGGAGGCCACATGCCGTCCACGCTCCAAGACAACGCTTTAGACGAGCCTAAGCTGCTTTCTGCTGCTCGATCTGCGACGTAGGAGATGTGCAGCTCGCGATCTCGATCCGGCGCGGCTTCATGGCCTCCGGAACCTCGCGGACGAGATCGATGATCAGGAGCCCGTCCTGGAACGAGGCCTGCTTCACCTGAACATAGTCGGCGAGATTGAACACGCGCCTGAAGGGGCGGGCGGCAATGCCCTGGTACAGGTATTCGCGCGCAGCAGTCTCGGGCTTCTTGCCCTCGATGGTGAGCGCGTTCTGTTCGGCCGTCACCGCGATGTCGTTAACGCCGAACCCCGCCACGGCAAGGCTGATCCGGTAGTGGTCTTCACCGGAACGCTCGATGTTGTAGGGGGGATAGTTGTCCTCGGTCGCCTGGCGCAGCGTGCTGTCGACGAGGTCGGCCAGGTGGTCGAAGCCGATGGTGGAGCGCCACAAAGGCGCGAAATCAAAATTGGTCCTCATAACCAAGTCCTCCAAAGAGCAAGATGGATACGAAGGAGCGCAAGGCGGGGGTTTCAGACGGATCCGAAAAGACCAGCCCGGCGCCCGTGCCGGACCCGATTCTGGCATCCGGCACACCGCTCTCGCGGCGAAAAACGACTTAGAAAAACGGATACCGATTTCAAGGGGGCTGCCAGAAATTTTTTCGCCCTACCCGCGTTGATCGTCGGCTGTCGGGCTCGTCCCCGCAGGCCCTCGCAAGGGGCTCTCCAGGCGCCCCGGCGCGGATGCCCCGGAAGCTCTCGGCGGCGACGTCAAAGGAAGATAGAAATGTCGATTTAGGCAAGGGCCGGGGGGTGCCCTTTATGCATGTGGACCCGCAGCGGGCATGAAGAAATATCATGCATGATCGACAAGGCTCCCGAACGCGCCGGACCACTTGCGCAGCAGCAGGGGCGATGACGATTGCGCTGCTCGCGGCCGCAACGTTGTGCGCGGCGCGCGCCGACGACAGCACCGTCGCGGCAGCGCAGTTGAAGGCGGTCGCAACGATCGATACGCGCTTTCAGTCCTACAACATCGAGATGGTGGAGGTGACCGGCGGACGGTTCTGGAAGCCCTATCCGCGAACGGCACGAGGCTTCGACCAGCTGGATCGTTACAGCGCAAGACCGCCGATCGATCTGGCCAATGCACGCCTGCGCCTGCTCGCGGCCGCCTTGTCGCCGGCCTATCTGCGCGTCAGCGGAACCTGGGCCAATGCGACGTTCTTTGCCGACGCGCCGGGAAAGCCGCCGCCGGGATTCAACTCCGTGCTCAGCCGTGCGCAGTGGCGCGGCGTCGTCGAGTTCGCGCGCGCGGTCGATGCGGAGATCGTCACCTCTTTTGCGATCAGTCCCGGCAGCCGCGATACCGATGGCGTGTGGGAACCGGACCAGGCGCAGCAGGTGGTCGACACCACACGCGCGCTGGGCGGCCGCATCGCCGCCGCCGAATTCATGAACGAGCCGACACTCGCAGCGACCAACGGTGCACCGGCCGGCTATGACGCGGCCGCCTATGGCCGCGACTTCAAGATCTTCCGCGACTGGATGCGGCGCGCCGCGCCGGAGACGCTGATCCTCGGCCCAGGCTCGGCCGGCGACGCACCATGCCATCCGGCGCGGCCATCACAACGCGCGACCTGCTCGCCGCATCCGGACCCGGCGTCGATCGCTTCTCCTATCATCACTACAACACGATCTCGCCACGCTGCGGCGGGCACGATGATCCGGCGCAGGCGCTCTCGGAGGAATGGCTGGCGCGCACGGATGCGACACTCAAGACCTACCAAGCCCTGCGCGATGCCTTCGAGCCGGGCAAGCCGATCTGGCTGACCGAGACGGCTGATGCGGCCTGCGGCGGCAGCCGATGGGACCAGACCTTTCTCGACACCTTCCGCTATCTCGACCAGCTCGGACGCCTGGCGAAGGCCGGCGTCCAGGTGGTGATGCACAATACGCTGGCCGCCAGCGATTACGGTCTGGTCGACGAAGCAACGTTCCGGCCGCGGCCGAGTTACTGGGCTGCGCTGCTCTGGCGCGGGCTGATGGGAACGATCGTGCTCGACGCAGGCAAGGCCGCTTCGTCCGATCTTCATCTCTACGCGCATTGCCACCCGGCCATGGCGGGCGCGGTGTCGCTGCTCGCCATCAACGCCTCGCGCAGCGCAACGCACCCGCTGACGCTCTCGGATTCTGCCGAGCGGTACACACTGCACGCGGTGCGGCTCCAGGGCCCGACCGTGCAGTTGAACGGCAAGACGCTCACGCTGACTGCCGATGGCATGCTGCCCAGGCTCGAGGCGCAGGCAACACCAGCGGGAGCAATCCGGCTTGCGCCAGCGACCATCACCGTCCTGGTGATTCCGAACGCGGCAAATCCCGCCTGCTTGCCGCGACGCTCAGAACTTCAGTGACTCCCGCGCCGTCTCCGGCGCCATCAGCGTTGCGATGATCGTGATGATCGACAGCGCGATGATGTAGACCGACACCGCCCAGTACGAGCCGGCCCATGCCAGCAGCGCGGCCGCAATCAACGGCGAGAAGCCGCCGCTCAATGCCGCCGCGACGTTGGCGCCGAGCGAGGCACCGCTGTAGCGCACCTGGGTGCGGAACAGCTCCGGCATGAACGCGGCCTTTGGCCCGAACAGCAGCGCATGGGTCAGCGTCATCGTGACGACGAGCGCGAGCGTGATCAGCGCCGGCTCCCTGGTGTCGAGGAACCAGAACAGCGGGAACGCCAGCGCCACCGAGAACACGCCGCCGGCGAGGTACAGCGACTTGCGGCCGAAGATGTCGGAGAGCCAGCCGGCGAGGGGCAGCGTCGCGAACTCGACGATGGCGGCACAGACGACCGCGTCGAGGATCACCTGCCGCGGCAGTCCGAGCTTTGTCGTGGCATAGACCACGGTGAAGACGGTGAGGAGATAAGCGAGCCCGACCTCCGACACCGTGATGCCGATCGCGAGCAGAAAGCTGCGCCAGTCGCGACGCAGCACCTCGAGCACCGGCTGCGCCAGCACCTCCTTGCGCTCGACCACCTCCTTGAAATGCGGCGTCTCCGCAAGCTTGAGCCGCACGATGAAGCCGATACCGACGAGCAGAATGCTGATCAGGAACGGCACGCGCCATCCCCAGCTGAGGAAGTCGGCCTCGGGCAGCTTCGTCATCAGGCCGAAGATGCCGGTGGAGGCGGCGACGCCGACGGGAAAGCCGACCTGCACCAGGCTGCCGTAAAAGCCGCGGCGATTGCCGGCATGCTCGATTACCATCACCACCGCGCCGCTCCATTCGCCCCCGAGCCCGATGCCCTGGACGAAGCGCAGGCAGACGAGCAGGATCGGCGCCCAGACGCCGATCTGGCTGTAGGTCGGCAGGCAGCCGATCAGGAAGGTGCCGAGCCCCATCGCGATCATGGTCGCGACCAGCATGGTCTTGCGGCCGAGCCGGTCGCCGTAATGCCCGATGATCGCGCCGCCGATCGGCCGCGCCACGAAGCCGACTGCATAGGTCGAGAACGCCACGAGCGTACCGACGAAGGGATCGAAGCTCGGAAAGAACAGCTTGTTGAAGACGAGCGCCGCGGCGGTGCCGTAGATCAGGAAGTCATACCACTCGATCGCGGTGCCAAGCGCGCTCGCCCACACCACATGCGCCGTCGTCGATTTCTCCGCCGAAGCGGAGACCCCCGTTGCTGCCGTCATGCCCTGCCCCCAAAGATTCCGGATGGCATCATGAATAATCGCGCGCGTGGTTGCAACCTGCGGAGGTGTTGCCTCTCGCCGAGATCACAATGCGGGATTTTCGCGCCCACAGCCTCAACACCCGTCATTGCGAGTTTGGCACCGGCCGATGGCGGACCCGCCAGACTTTCTCTGCAGAGGCAGTCTGGATTGCTTCGTCGCAAGGGCTCCTCGCAATGACGGGTGCTGAGGCAGCTGCGCGGACATCTCCGCAATGTCGTCGCGGGGACTATGGAACCTCGGCCGGCGCCCTTATTCGCCATTGACAAACTCATTCGCCCATATCTAACTAGCCGCCAGAATAACCCGCCGCACCAAGCGGCCCATAAGAGAGGGAACCACGATGAAAGGGCTTCTGGCCTGCGCCATGCTCGCGGCCATGACTACAGCTGCCATGACTACAGCTGCCACCGCGCAAGTCTCCGACGACGTGGTGCGGATCGGCGTGCTGACGGATCTGTCGAGCTGGGGCCGCGACAACAGCGGGCCGGGCTCGGTCGAAGCGGCGAAAATGGCGGTGGAGGAGTTCGGAGCGACCGTGCTCGGCAAGCCGATCGAGATCATCAGCGCCGACCACCAGATGAAGACCGATGTCGGCGTGCAGATCGTGCGCGGCTGGTTCGACAACGGCAAGGTCGATGCCGTCGTCGACATTCCCAATTCCGGCATCGCGATCGCCGTGCACAACATGGTGCGCGAGCGGGGCAAGGTCGCACTGCTCTCGGGCCCCGGTGCAAGCTCGCTGACCGACGAGCTGTGCAGCCCCAACACCGTGCATTTCACCTACGACACCTATGCCCTGTCGAAGGTGACGGCCTCCGCCGTGATCAAGGAGGGCGGCAAGTCCTGGTACTTCATCACCGCCGACTATGCCTTCGGCCAACAGCTCGAGAGGGACGCAACCCGCTTCATCAATGAGATGGGCGGCAAGGTGCTCGGCGGCGTCAAGCATCCGACCAACACCGCGGACTTCTCCTCCTTCGCGCTCCAGGCCCAGAGCTCGAAATCCGACGTGGTTGCGTTCGCCAATGCCGGCCAGGACACCGACAACGCCATCAAGCAGTCCGGCGAGTTCGGCCTCGTCCAGGGCGGCCAGAAGCTGGTCGGCCTGTTGATGTTCGAGACCGACGTGCACGCGATCGGCCTCAAGGCCGCGCAGGGCACCTATATGACCACGGCCTCCTACTGGGCGATGGACGAGGCGACTCGCGCCTGGTCGAAGAAATTCTACGAGCGCACCAAGGTGATGCCGACCATGATCCAGACCGGCGTCTACGGCTCGGTGCTGCATTATCTCAAGGCCATCAAGGCCGCCGGAACCGACGAGTCCGCCAAGGTGATGGCCAAGATGCGCGAGCTGCCGATCGAGGATACATTCGTCCATGGCGGCAAGTTACGCGAGGACGGCCGCGTCATCCGCGACATGTATCTCGCCAAGGTGAAGTCGCCCGAGCAGTCCAAGGAGCCGTGGGACTATCTGGACATCGTCAAGACCGTGAAGGGCGAGGACGCCTTCCGCCCGGTCTCCGAGTCCAAATGTCCACTCTTGAAGAAGTGAGGTCCAGATGACCGGTAACGAGCGCAGCGCAGTTGAGACTTACGAGTGCGATGTGCTCGTGGCCGGGTCAGGCGCCTCCGGCATGTCGGCGGCGATCACCGCGTGCCATCGCGGCCTCGACGTGCTCATCGTCGAGAAGGAGCCGCGCTTCGGCGGCACCACCGCCCGCTCCGGCGGCTGGCTCTGGATCCCCGGCACCTCTCTTGCCAAGGCTTATGGCATCGAGGAAACACCGGAGCAGGCCCGCACCTATCTGCGGCACGAGGCCGGCAACAATTACGACGCCGCGCGGGTCGACGCATTCCTGAGCGCCGGCCCCGAAGCGGTCGATTTCTTCACCACCAAGACCGCATTGCGCTTCGACATGCCGCTGGTGTTTCCCGACTATCACGCCGAGGCACCCGGCGGCGCGCAGGGCGGCCGCTCCATGGTGACGCGCCCGTTCGACGGCCGCGAGCTCGGCGATCACATCAAGACGCTGGGCATGCCGCTGCCCGAGCTCACCGTGTTCGGCATGATGCTGGGCTCCGGCAAGGAGATCATCCATTTCATGCGCGTCACGAAGTCGCTGGCCTCCGCGGTCTATGTCGCCAAGCGCCTGTCGCGGCATTTCATGGACGTGCTGCGCTACGGCCGCGGCATGACCTTGACCAACGGCAACGCGCTCGCCGGACGACTGGCAAAATCCGCGCTCGACCTGAAGATTCCGATGTGGCTGTCCTCGCCGGTGCGCGAGCTGACGGTCGAGAATGGCGCCGTCATCGGCGCGATCGTTTCGCGTGAGGGACGCGATGTGCACGTCCGCGCGCGCCATGGCGTCGTGCTCGCCTGCGGCGGCTTTCCGCACGATGTCGAGCGACGCAGAAAGATGTTTCCACATGCGCCGACCGGCAATGAGCATTATTCGCCGGGACCGGCCGGCAACACCGGTGACGGTCTGCGCCTTGCGGAAAGCGCCGGCGGACATATCGAGGATCGCCTGCCGAACGCGGCCGCCTGGGTCCCGGTGTCCCTAACCACGCGCAAGGACGGGTCAAAGGGCGTGATGCCGCACTTCATCGACCGTGCCAAGCCTGGCGTGATCGCGGTGATGCGCGACGGCAGGCGTTTTGCCAATGAGGGCAATTCCTATCACGACTTCGTCCAGGCCATGGTGAAGGCGGCCAAGCCCGGCGAGGAGATCGCCGCCTTCCTCGTCTGCGATCACAAGACGCTGCGGAAGTATGGCCTCGGCTGTGTGCCGCCATTCCCGATGCCGCTGGGCCATCATTTGCAGACCGGCTACCTCATGCGTGGCTCCACACTGGAGGCACTGGCGGCGAAGGCCGGCATCGATGCCAAAGCGTTCACCGAGACCGTCAAGCAATTCAATACGACCGCGCCGCAAGGGCACGATGCCGCCTTCGGCAAGGGCTCGAAGGCCTATAACCGCTACCAGGGCGATGCCCTGCACGGCCCGAACCCCTGCGTCGCGCCGATCGAGAACGGCCCGTTCTATGCCATCAAGATGGTGATCGGCGATCTCGGCACCTATGCCGGCATCGTCACCGACGAGAACGCGCGCGCGCTCGACGCCGAAGGCCGGGTGATTCCCGGGCTCTATGCCGCCGGCAACGACATGGCGAGCATCATGGGCGGCAATTATCCCGGCGCCGGCATCACGCTTGGGCCGGCGCTGACCTTCGGCTACATTGCCGGACGACACCTTGCCGACAGCGCCGCCAAGCGCAAGGCGGCCTAAGCGGACGCACGCCAGGAGGCGCATGAAGAGGGAAAGCCGCGGCATCCAGTCGATCGAGGTCGGCGGAGAACTGCTCCGTGCGCTCGCAAGGAGCGGCGAGCCGATGATGCTGCGCGATCTCGCCCGCGAGGCCGGCATGACGCCGGCCAAGGCGCATCCTTATCTCGCCAGCTTCTCCCGCATCGGGCTGATCGAGCAGGACGAGACCACCGGCCGCTACGAGATCGGCGCGCTGGCGCTGGAGCTCGGCCTGATCAGCCTGCGCCGCCTCTCCGGCGTGCGCATCGCACGTCCCAAGATCGCGGCGCTCGCGAGCCAGATCGGCCACGCGGTCTCGCTCGCGGTCTGGGGCACGCACGGTCCGACCGTGGTGCAACTGGAAGAGCCGGCCCAGCCCGTCCACATCGTGATGCGGGCCGGCTCGGTGATGGCGCTGCTGGAGACCGCGACCGGCCGCGCCTTCGCCGCCTTCCTGCCGGAGAAGACCATCGATGCCGCGCTCGAAAGCGGCCTCGACCGCCATGGCGTCGGCTACAATCCCAAGCGCGCGGTGAAAGGCGCGAAGGTCGCCGAGATGCTCGCTGAAGTCCGCAAGCACGGCCTCGCCCGCGCGCTCGGCGATCCCCTGCCCGGCGTCAATGCGTTCTCAGCACCGGTGTTCGATCATTCCGGCCATGTCGCGCTGGTCATCACCGCGATGGGCCCGGAAGGCACGTTCGACGCGCGCTGGGACAGCCCGATCGCCCATGCGCTGCGCGACTGCGCCGGCGCCATCTCGAAGCGGCTCGGCCACGGCATGACGGTCGCGGCGGAGTGATAGGCAATCTGCCCGCGTAGCAATAGCTGTCATGCCCCGCGAAAGCGGGGCATCCAGTACGCCGCGGCCGCTCGGTTCTATCGCAGGCGTCACGGAGTACT